>CADBRG010000327.1 GCA_902797015.1 uncultured Lachnospiraceae bacterium | reverse complement strand
GTTCGGTAGACCATACTGTTATAACCCTGCCGTTTTCCGACCATGATGGAAAGGATCAGACCGCTGATACCGGAACTGATATGCACGACATTTCCGCCTGCAAAATCGATCGAGCCAAGTATCTCTCCAAGAAATCCTCCGTGTCCCCAGACCATGTGCGCCAGCGGATAGTAAACAAGTACGGACCAGAGAATAACAAACAGTACAAGCGCTTTAAAATTCATCCTGCCTGCCACTGAACCGGTGATCAAGGCCGGTGTGATGATCGCAAACATCATCTGAAAACATGCGAACGCGTAATTGGGGATCGTTTCCGCATACGGGCTGACGCCTTGATCCATTCTGATCATTGCGATATTTTGGAAAGTTCCTACAATTCCTGCATGATCTCCGGAAAAGCTTAATGTATAACCGATCAGCACCCACATCACGGCTGCCACGCCCATAATAAAAAATGATGACATCATGGTATTCAATACATTCTTCCTTCTGCCCAAACCTCCGTAAAAAAAAGCCAACCCGGGCGTCATGATAAAAACGAACGCTGTTGCGATCAGTATAAATCCGGTATCTCCTGTGTTCATGACCTATCTCCCTTCATAAAATAGTAAAAGGCGCCTGAGACAATCATTGTCTCAAGCGCCTTTGCTCAGGTGCTATCGTATATTGAAAACGTATCCTTGTCAAACTGACTCTATTCAAAATGATATGATTCCCATATCAAAAAGATATGGTATTCTGATTTTTATATGCAATTAGTCCTGCAGCGCATCGTAGCCTTCAGCACCGGTACTGATCTTCACTGCATTTTCAACATTATAGACAAAGATTTTTCCATCTCCGATGTGACCCGTATACAGTGCTTTCTTCGCTGCATTGATTACATCACGTGGCGAGATCTTGCTGACCACAATATCCACCTGGATCTTAGGCAGAAGATTCATGGCAAGCTCCGCGCCACGATAGTAACTGGTTCGTCCTGCCTGTGCACCACACCCAAGAACATTCGTTACAGTCATACCGGTGATTCCGATTTCGGTCATGGCTCTGTTCAGGTTCTCAAACTTACTCTGTTTCGTAAAGATTGTGATCTTTGTAATGCTCACATCACTACCAAGTGCGATCGACGGATCCGGTGTCCGCAGTTCCACCGGGACAGCGTCATCCGGGGAAACATCTCCTGTAACTGCAAATTGCGGATGATTTCCGATCACAACATCTCCGTGTGACACAAAGTTGTTGATACTCGATGCCAGAGCAAAATCTGCGTATGCACTCGCAAGATTGTGTTCCTGAATATCCAGACCTTCGATTTCCTCTTCTGCTGTACATCGAATCCCGATCGTCTTCTTTATGATCAGGAATGCCGCTCCCATGGTACAGCCAACCCAGCCGATCACGGCGATCACACCGAGGCACTGGATTCCCAGGGAATATCCTCCGCCACCATAAAGAAGTCCGCTTGCCTCTCCAAGTCCATAATCATAAAAACCCAGGAAACCGACCAGGATCGTTCCTACGGCACCGCAGATACCATGAACGCCAACTGCACCGACCGGATCATCAACTTTTAATTTCTGATCAATAATTTCGATTCCGAATACCACTACGATCCCGCAGACGATTCCTATGATCGCTGCACCGATTGGTGTTACCGTATCACATCCGGCTGTAATTCCGACGAGTCCCGCCAAAGTGCCGTTGAGCGTCATGGACACATCCGGCTTTCCATAACGGATCCAGGTCACGAATAGCACGGTACATGATGAGATTGCCGTACATAGATTTGTCGTGAAAAAGACACGTGCCGCAACAATATATGCACCATCTGCAAGTGCTGTTGTGGATGCTCCGTTAAATCCGAACCAGCAGAACCATAGGATAAAAACACCCAGTGCCGCAGCCAGCAGATTGTGTCCTGGAATCGCATTGACTTTTCCGTCTTTTGTATACTTCCCGATCCGCGGCCCTAAGATTGCAGCACCAACAAATGCTGCAACTCCGCCAACCATATGTACTGCTGTCGATCCGGCAAAATCATGAAATCCAAGTGCTGCCAGCCAGCCGCCGCCCCAGATCCAGTGCCCGGATATCGGATATACGATCAGACTGATGATCGCGCTGTAGATACAATAAGAAGAAAACTTTGTCCGCTCCGCCATAGCGCCGGATACAATTGTTGCCGATGTCGCACAGAATACAGTCTGAAAGATCATGGTCGTAAAATCATCACTTTGCAGACAAAACAGATTGAGTCCGCCGATAAACTGATTGCAGGCCGCATTGGTACCCATCATGATCCCAAAGCCCACAAACCAGTACAGTGGTGCGCCGATACAAAGATCCATCATGTTTTTCATTATAATATTTCCGGTATTTTTTGCTCTGGTAAGACCTGCCTCTACCATTGTAAATCCTGCCTGCATAAAAAATACCAGTGCCGCACCCAACAGGGTCCATCCCGAATCAAGTGCTGATGCAAGTGCCTGTATTGTCATAGTTAAAAAACACCTCCTGATTACTTAAAGATTTTCAGCATCGTTCGCGAAACGAAAAGAAAGACGCTTTGTCGTAACACTACCGTTTTGACAAAGCGCCTTTGCTTACTTATTGTTTTACCACTGCTTTTCAAAAAGAACAAATACCCGTTTCCTTATGGACTTCCGTATGGAAAAAATATCGTGCTGTGCACGATACGAGTCCGGCTGCATGACGCTTCGAACGCAGAAGACGCGCATCCGGATTTCTCCATCTGCACGCCTTCTGTCCGATAACGGAATGGGATATGTATCGTCAGCACAGCTCATTTAGATGCTGCGTTGCGATCTGTTTTGAATGATTCCGGTATCAACCGGTTCCTGAAATCCGACAGGATAAGACAGTGCATCAGACAACGCCCTTGCCGTATCCACCGCACTGATCACATATACGCCTGTCTCTACTGCCAGCCGGCGGATCCTGAACCCGTCATGTGATGCGTGAATACCAGTTTCCGGAATGTCAATGATCAGATCCAGATCATGTTCCAGCACCAGATCCAGAATATTGGGTGACGCCGCCTCTGCCTTGCGGATCTCCTCACACAACACCCCATGCTTCCGGAAGGTGCTGCACGTTCCGGCAGTGGCATAGATCTGATAGCCAAGTGTCGCAAATTTCTTTGCGACCGGTACCATTTCCTCCTGTGATCGATCCCTTACGGTTATCACCATTTTCCTGCTTTTGGGCAGAGAGATCCCCGCCCCCGCAAAGGCTTTTCCCATCGCTTCATTCATCTCTTTTGCAACGCCAAGGCATTCGCCTGTAGACTTCATCTCCGGGCCGAGCGCAATATCCGCCCCCTGAATCTTTTCAAACGAGAATACAGGCATCTTTACGGCAAAGTATCCGGATACAGGCTGCAGTCCCGGCTGATAACCCATCGATGCGAGGCTGTGCCCGCAGATTACTTTTGTTGCCAGATCAACGACCGGGATCCCGGTAACCTTGGAAATATACGGAACCGTTCTGGAGGATCTAGGATTGACTTCGATGATCGATACTTCATCACCATCAACAATAAACTGAATGTTGATCATTCCCTTCACATGCAGTGCCATTGCCAGCATTTCGGCATCTTTCAGGATCTTCTGCTTTGCCGCTTCGGAAATCGACATTGCCGGATAAACAGAAATCGAATCACCGGAATGGATTCCTGTCCGTTCCACGTGCTCCATAATACCCGGTATCAGGACCTGATCTCCGTCACAGATCGCATCGATCTCCACCTCGGTTCCTCTGATGTATTTATCTACAAGGATCGGGTGATCCTGCTGATAACGGTTGATCTCTCCTATATATTCTTCTATGTCCTCCTCATCGACAGCAATGTGCATGCCCTGTCCGCCCAGTACATATGACGGGCGCACCAGAACCGGATACCCGAGCGCTTTTGCTGCCTGCTTTGCTTCTTCTGCCGTAAACACCGTATGCCCCGCGGGCCGCGGGATCCCGGTCCGTTCAAGGATCTCATCAAACCGCTTCCTGTCTTCCGCCGCATCCACATCGTCCGGTGCCGTGCCGAGGATCGGAACGCCGAAACGCTTAAGCGCTTCCGTTAATCCAATCGCCGTCTGTCCGCCGAACTGCACAACTGCACCGTCAGGATGTTCAATTTCTACTACTTTTCTGACATCTTCTGCTGTCAGCGGCTCAAAGTATAACCTGTCTGCCGTATCAAAGTCCGTAGAGACGGTTTCCGGGTTGTTGTTGATCATGATCGTCTCCCAGCCCTCGCGGCGGAACGCCCAGGTACTGTGAACGCAGCAATAGTCAAACTCCACCCCCTGTCCGATCCGGATCGGTCCCGATCCCAGGATCAGGATTTTTTTCTTTCCTGATCCGGACGGCATCGCTTCGTTTTCAACACCGAATGCCGAATAATAATAGGGTGTCCTTGCATCAAATTCGGCAGCGCAAGTGTCTACCATTTGAAAGGCTGCTGTGATTCCGGCCTGTTTGCACATCCTATGTATTTCTTCTTCCGGATACCCGGATAACCGCGCGATCACGGCATCCGGAAACTCCAGACGCTTGGCGCGCCGCAGGACATCGTTGGTCATCGGGCGTCTCTTAAGGACGCTTTCCATTTCTACCAGAACTTTGATCTTGTCCAGAAACCACTTATCGATCTGCGTCTTTTTATGGATCCCGGCTACACTGTATTTGCGCCGCAACGCCTCGGCAATGATCCAGATCCGCCGGTCATCTACCTGATCGAGCAGATCCGACAGTTCATCATCTGATAAGTGTGAATAATCATACGATAGCAAACTGTCCACATGCTGTTCAAGCGAACGGATTGCTTTCATCAGACCGCCCTCAAAGCTGCCGGAAATGGCCATGACTTCTCCAGTTGCTTTCATCTGAGTTCCCAGTGAATGCTCTGCCGAAATAAACTTATCAAAAGGAAGCCTTGGCATCTTCACAACGCAATAGTCCAGCATGGGTTCAAAACATGCATATGTTTCCTTTGTGACTTCATTCCGGATCTCATCAAGCCGATATCCAAGCGCAATCTTTGCCGCCACACGCGCGATCGGATAGCCTGTTGCCTTTGAGGCAAGTGCCGAAGACCGGGACACACGCGGATTGACCTCGATCACACAATATTCCAGCCGGTCAGGATGCAATGCGAATTGCACATTACATCCGCCGGTGATCTGAAGCTCTGATATGATATGCAGAGATGATGTGCGAAGCATCTGATATTCCTGATCAGATAGTGTCTGTGACGGTGCGACAACGATCGAGTCTCCCGTATGTACACCGACCGGGTCGATGTTTTCCATGTTGCAGACCGTGATCACATTGCCGGTACCGTCCCTGATCACTTCATACTCGATCTCTTTCCATCCGGCGATACACTTTTCAACCAACACCTCATGAACACGGGATAAGCGGAGACCATTTTCCAGAATCTCCCTGCACTGATCCTTTGTATACGCAATGCCACCGCCGGATCCGCCCAGCGTATAGGCAGGCCGCAGCACAACCGGATAGCCAATCTCAGCTGCTGCTCTCAGACCGTCTTCTAAAGAATGCACGACCTCAGATGCCGCGATTGGCTCTCCCATCTGCTCCATCGTTTCCTTAAACATCAGTCGGTCTTCTGCTCTGCGGATGGTATCTGCTGTCGTGCCGATCAACCGGACCTGATATTCATTAAGGATTCCTTTTTCCTCTAATGCCATCGCCAGATTCAGGCCCGCCTGTCCGCCCAGCGTCGGCAGGAGCGAATCCGGTCTTTCTTTCTCGATGATCCTCGTAAGCATCCCGGTTGTCAGCGGTTCAATGTATACATGATCTGCAATTGACACATCTGTCATGATCGTCGCAGGATTCGAATTGACCAGAACAACTTCAATATCGTCTTCCTTTAAAGCCTCACAGGCCTGCGTTCCGGCGTAGTCAAATTCTGCTGCCTGGCCGATCACGATGGGGCCGGATCCGATCACCAGCACTTTTTTTATTCTTGGATCACGCATGCCGTCCCTCCATCATCTCCATGAATTCATCAAACAGATAGTCTGTGTCCGTCGGGCCCGGCCTTGCCTCCGGATGAAACTGCACCGTCCGGATTCTTTTTCCAAGATAATGCAGGCCTTCATTCGTACCGTCGTTGACATTCCGGAAGCTTTCCACGGCGACTGCAGGATCCAGCGTGTTTGCATCCACTGCATATCCGTGATTCTGCGCACTGATATAAACCTTTCCCGTTGAAAGATCTTTCACCGGATGGTTTCCCCCGCGATGCCCATATGTCAATTTAAAAGTTTTTGCTCCTGTTGCAAGTGCCATCAGCTGATGACCGAGACAGATCGCAAAAATCGGAATATCAGACTCGTAAAGTTTCCTGATCTCTCTGATGATACCTGTATTTTCCGCCGGGTCCCCGGGACCGTTTGACAGCATGATCCCGTCCGGTCTGGCTGCAAGGATTTCATTCGCCGCAGAATCTGCCGGATAAATACAGACTGTGCATCCGCGCTTTTCGAGAGAATATATGATATTTCTCTTCGTTCCGAGATCAATGAGCGCCACTTTTTTTCCGTTTCTGCTTCCGGACGGGTAAAACACCGGTTCTTTTACGCTGACCCGTTGCACCACATCACAGACACGGTAAGCCCGGATTCTCTCAAGCAGGTCCTTTTTTTCAAACCCTTCATAATGCTTTGTCGTAATACATCCGTTCATGGTTCCGTTCCGACGCAGATGTTTTGTCAGACTACGCGTATCCAGTCCTGCGATTCCCGGAATATGATATTCTTTCAAGAAATTTTCCAGTGTATTATCTCTTCTCCAGCTGCTGGGTTCACGGGCAAGCTCTCTGACCAGAAACGCGTCTGCCCATGGTTTTCTTGACTCCATATCTATGTGAGATACCCCGTAGTTTCCGATCAGAGGATACGTCATCACGATCGCCTGTCCTGCATAGGAAGGATCTGATAGCACCTCCTGATAACCGGTCATTGCAGTCTGGAATACGATTTCTGATATCACTTCTTTGCATTCACCGATCGCTGTTCCGACATAAGTTGTTCCGTCTTCCAATATCAGATATGCCTTCATATGGTCTTCTGGCTCCTTATAACGTCGTATATCCCAACAGATACTGATCAACTTCTCTGGCGCAGGCACGGCCCTCCGTAATCCCCCATACGACAAGCGATGCGCCCCTGTGCATATCTCCGGCAGTAAATACGCCCGGGACACTGGTCGCATAATGTCCGCTTTCTGTCAGAATGGTTCCGCGCGGTCCCCGTTCGATCCCAAACGCCTCTGCTACGTATGCTTCACAGCCAGTGAAACCGGCGGCGATCAAAAGCAGATCGCAGGGAATGGTCTTTTCTGAGCCTTTGATTTCTGTAAAGTTTCTTCCTTCCCAGCTAAGCTGTATCGTTGTAAGTTTTTTGATCGCACCGCGTTTGGTTGCCCGAACGGATTTCACTGTCGTCTCATAAATACGCGGATCTTCCCCAAACTGTCTGATTGCTTCTTCGTGGCCATAATCAATCTTTCTGATCTTTGGCCACTGCGGCCATGGATTGGATGCAGCACGTTCCCATGGCGGTGCCGGCATCATCTCCAAAGCCGTTACTGATTTACATCCATGGCGGATAACTGTTCCGATGCAGTCATTTCCTGTATCTCCTCCGCCTACGATAACAACATGTTTATCCTTTGCACTGATAAAGCCGCCCCGGGCTTCCAGTTCTGTTACAGTACGCCCCTGACATTTCATAAGCTGTTTTGTGGTAGACTTCAGAAAATCAACTGCAAAATATACACCCTTTAACTGTGTACAGCCGATTTCATCTCCGCTTCCGTCAGCAGCTTCTAACGGATTGCCTTTTAAGTCCAGCACACGGGGCGTAAGTCCTCTGGCCTGTCTTGACCCACAGCAAAGAACAACTGCATCAAACTGTTCTTTCAGTTCCTGCGCCTTCTCTTCCGAATCGATATTCATACCAGTTCGAAATACCACGCCTTCCTCTTCCATCAGCGCACGACGCCGCAAAATCACCCTTTTATCCAGCTTCATATTCGGAATGCCATACATCAGGAGTCCGCCGATCTGAT
>CADBRG010000326.1 GCA_902797015.1 uncultured Lachnospiraceae bacterium | reverse complement strand
TTTATGATCGATGTATTTAAAGCATATGGTGTTCCTGAAGAAGATGCAAAGATTTGTGCCGATGTCCTTGTGGAATCAGACCGGCGCGGAATTGAGAGTCATGGATGCAACCGCTTCAAACCGATCTATATTGACCGGATTGAAAGAGGAACACTGCTTCCGGTGACCGATATAGAAATTTTGAAAGAAACACCTACAACCGTTGTGATGGATGCACATGACGGTATGGGCATGGTGGCAAGTTATCATATGATGGAGAAGCTGATCGAAAAGGCGAAAACCTACGGTATGGCAGGCGGAGCGATCCGCAATTCTACCCATTACGGAATCGCCGGATACTGGACCGGAATGGCGGCAAAGGAAGGCATGATCGGTATTACAGGTACCAATGCGAGACCGTCGATCGCACCGACTTATGGTGTAGAAAACATGATGGGAACCAATCCGCTTACATTCTCACTTCCAACAGACGAAGAGTTTCCGTTCTGCATCGATTGCGCGACATCTACGGTTCAGCGTGGTAAGATCGAATATTATGCAAGGGAAGGCAAACCGACCCCGGCAGGCATGGTGATCGCACGTGACGGTTCAGTCATGACAGACAGTGAGGAAATCCTGAAGGCACTCGTCAGTGGGGATGCAGCACTGGCTCCGTTAGGCGGCGCAGGAGATGAAATGTGCGGATATAAGGGATACGGTTATGCTGCAGTGGTTGAGATTCTTTCGGCAGCGCTTGCAGGCGGCCAGTTCATGAAGGCATTGACCGGTGTGGATGAGAGCGGTAATCCGCAGATGTATCATCTGGGACATTTCTTCTTTGTCGTTGATCCGGATGCATTCATGGGACGTGAAACATTTAAAAAGATCGCAGGTGATATCTGCCGGACATTAAGGGCATCACAGAAAGCGCCGGGGCAGGATCGCATCTATACAGCCGGAGAAAAAGAGTATCTGGCATGGCTCGACAGAAAAGACAAAGGTGTTCCTGTCGGCAAGGCGGTTCAGGATGAGCTGACAGCACTGCGTGACAAGCTGAATCTGCCATATCATTTTTCATTTGAAGATTAGGAAATCACAACAGGTGATGCACACAGGAGGAGATTTATGACGATCACAAAAGACGCACAGGGCAATACGCTCAATGTAGCAGTGGCAGGAAGACTTGATACGACAACGGCGCCGGAACTCGAAGACGTATTAAAATCATCACTTGACGGCGTTGAGGATCTGAGACTTGATTTTAAAGAACTGGAATATATTTCTTCTGCAGGGCTTCGCGTGCTGCTCAGCACACAGAAGATCATGAATAAGCAGGGAAAAATGACGGTTTGCTCTGTGAATAGTGTTGTAATGGAGATTTTTGAGGTTACAGGCTTTTCGGAGATCCTGAACATCGAATAAGGAGTTTATATGCCCAGAAAATCGATTTTGGAAATGAACGCGAGACAGCGTTTCCATCATTCGTTAAGTACCAGGACATTCCGGACAGTTATCGTGCTGATCCTGATCATCAGTGTCGCTGCGATCGGATTCGGGTTTTATTTGTATGTCGATGCGGTCAGAAGAGAGTATCGGACACAGGCCTGGCATCTTGCTAACGCTGCCGCGTCGTTGACAGACCGAAGTGAAGTGATCGCGAAATCCAGAGAGTTTCTCGAAATCTACGATTCTATTCCTGAGGAAGAGCGGAACGAAGACAGCATCGAATATATCAGGCAGTTTACGAAAGAGAAGGATCTGCAGTTTGAAAAAATCCGTTATACGCTCCATGTTTTAGAACGGGAAAACGAAGCGGGATCCGTATATGTCGCTGCACTGGATCCGGAAGATCACAAAATGATCTATCTGATCGACTCGGATTATAATCTGGATACTTTCTGTACGGCCGGTGTCTGGGATAATATGGAAAGCGGTGAAATGAAGATCTATATGAGCGGTGCTCGGGTGACCTTTGTTGACCGGCTTTTGGGAGAAAAGGAATCCATTCCGGCGGTCATTACAAATACGGACGAATATGGCCATCTGTGTTCGGCAGCGTCGCCGTTATTTACACAAGGAAAATATACAGTCATGATGTTTGCGGATATGGATATGAGTCATGTTGCGAAAGTCAGCAGACTGTTCCTGTTCCAGTATATCATCCTGCTTTTGGTTGCTGCGTTGATATCTGCCATTGTGATTTCTAGAGGGTTGAAAAAAACTGTTGTAAACCCAATCAATGATCTTGCGGAAGCAGCTCTCGCATACAGTCGCGGCAAACAGGATGACAATAACAACAGCAGCTTCTTTAAAGATCTGAATATTCAGACAGGGGATGAAATCGAGAATCTAAGTCTGATCATGCGGGACATGGAAGCAGATCTGAATGAGTACATGAATAATCTGACAACTGTCACAGCGGAAAAAGAGAGGATCAGTACGGAACTGAATGTTGCCAGCCAGATTCAGGAGGGAATGATTCCACACATCTATCCGGCGTTTCCGGACAGACCGGAATTTGACATTTATGCGACAATGCAGACGGCAAAAGAAGTTGGCGGTGATTTTTACGATTTCTTCCTGGTGGACGATGATCATCTGGCAATGGTCATGGCAGATGTTTCCGGTAAGGGAATCCCGGCGGCATTGTTTATGATGGCATCTAAGATTCTGATCCAGAATTATTCAATGATCGATAAAACTTCGCCGGCACAGATCCTGGCAAAAGTCAATGATGTAATCTGCTCGAATAACAGTGCAGAGATGTTTGTTACCGTATGGCTTGGTATTCTCGAAATCTCGACGGGTATCGTTAAGGCAGCAAATGCAGGGCATGAATATCCGGCGATCAAAACAAAAGACGGAGAGTTCAAGCTCTATAAGGATCCGCATGGTTTTGTTGCCGGTGGAATGAGCGGCATGGTCTATAAAGAATATGAGATCAAGCTGGAGTCCGGAGACTGCATTTTCCAATATACAGACGGTGTTACCGAAGCCGCTACTGCTGACAATAAACTGTTTGGAACCGGGCGCATGCTCGATGCACTGAATCATAAGCCAAATGCAGAACCGGAAGAATTGCTTGAGAATGTAATGACCGATATTCGCGCATTTGTGAACGGTGCGGATCAGTTTGATGATGTCACAATGCTTTGTTTGAAGTATTATACGGGGTCAGTGAATGTGAAAGAATTGGATATAGAAGCAAATACGGATAATCTGCCGCGCGTGATGGCGTTCCTGGAAGAGACATTCGAGGAGATTCAGTTCCCGATGAAGGAACAGATGCAGATGAGTGTTGCGGCGGAAGAAATATTTGTCAACATCTGTCATTATGCATATGCACCGAAGACAGGATCTGTGCATATGAGACTGGTTTCGTCGAAAAATCCGACAGCAGTCAGTCTGACCTTTATTGACAGCGGAAAGCCATATAATCCGCTTGAAAAAGATGATCCGGATGTTACGCTTTCTGCCGAGGAAAGACAGATCGGCGGACTTGGTATTTACATGGTAAAGCAGTCAATGGATAAGGTATCTTATCGCTATGATGACGGGAAGAACATTCTGATCTTGAAAAAGAAACTCCAGCAGAAAGGGTGAAGCGCAGAAGATGCAAATTCAAAGCTATAAAGAAACCTTCGCCCTGAGCGCAGAAAACATTGATGCTTTTTCCGAGACGCTGGAAGAAATCCTGACAAAGATTGATATGGAACGGCAGAACCGTCTGCGAATCCGGCTTTCCATAGAAGAAGCGATGCTTCGCATGCGTGACCGCTTCGGCGAGGATGCACAGGTAGTGGCAGCCATCGGCAGCAGGTTCAGACGGCCGTACATTCAGTTGGATCATGAAGGAGATGCGTTTAATCCGCTTAGCAATATGGACAGCGAGCTGGAGGACTGGAGCAGTACGCTGTTAACCTCGGTAGGATTGAGCCCGCGTTACAGCTATTCCGGACGGCATAATACTTTGAGACTGACGCTTCCGATTCAGAGCATCAATCCGGTCTTAAAGCTTATGATCGCGATCCTTGCAGGCGTGCTGTTCGGGTTGATCGGTAATCTGGTGATTTCTGATACGCTGCAGGCATCCATCACGAATCTTATCATGGTTCCGATCTATGATGTCTGGAATCGTATACTGAATGTTTTATCAGGACCGGTTATCTTTTTTATGACGATTACGACGGTCTTGAATACCCGAAAGATTCGTGACCGGGGCGCGGACAGCAGAGGCGTGATCGCAAGGTATTTTATCTTCAGTATCATTTTCTCGCTCATTGCGATTCTTGTGGCAGCAGGATTGTTCCGGCCGGAGATGTATGGCGCAGAAATGAACAGGGAGCTTGCAAAAGGTCTGTTTGGTCAGGTGCTCAAATTTGTTCCGGGAGAATTCTTTTCTCCATTTATGGAGTCCAATACGCCTCAGCTTCTTGTGATGGCACTGGTTTTAGGAAATGCGCTGAATGTGATCGGTGACCAGGCTTCGAGGCTTTCTTCTGTCATCAAGCAGATCAATATGATCGGTCTCCTCCTGGCAGAGTGGGTCAGCAGACTGGTTCCGTATTTTGTATTTTTCCTGATCGCACTCGAAATCTGGGAAAGACGCACGGGACTCCTGGTTGGCATATGGCAATATCTGATTCTGTCGGTTGTGGTATCGCTGG
>CADBRG010000325.1 GCA_902797015.1 uncultured Lachnospiraceae bacterium | reverse complement strand
GACTTAGGCACGACAGCATTCTGGAGTGTCTTAGTCGTAGTTAGGAGTTAGTTCACCGTCGGGAAACGAGCTTTCTTTGAGATTCTGTTTGAGCCTGGCTCATCATTCAAATATGTATAAAAACGTATCCTATTCAGCGCAAAGCTCGTCTGCCATCTGATCGAGTGCGGCGATGTTTTCTTCGCTTACTGCGGAGCGGATGGTAACGGTCGTATCGATGAAGGAGAGTCCCTTGAAGTCTTCTAAGATCTTCATCATGGTCTTTGCAGCGGTTGGCGCCCATGTGCCGTTCTCGATCAGGCCGATCGTACGGTTCTTGTAGCCGCGTTCCTTCAGATGATCAAGGAACTCACGCATGAACGGGAAGATGTCAGCGTTGTACGTTGTGGTTGCGAGAACCATCTTGCTGTAGCGGAATGCATCCTCAACGTTCTCGGCCCAGTCGTCTCTTGCCAGATCGCAGACAGCAACTTTCGGGCAGCCTTTTTCTTCGAGCTTCTGTGCCAGGATCTCAACAGCCTTCTTGGTATTGCCATATACGGATGTATATGCGATCAGGACACCTTCGTCTTCCGGCTCGTAAGAGGACCAGGTGTTGTAGATGTTCAGATAGTACTCCAGGTTCTCGGAAAGAACCGGTCCGTGCAGCGGGCAGATGATCTGAATGTCAAGGTCTGCAGCAGCCTTTAAGAGCTTCTGTGCCTGCGGCCCGAATTTGCCGACGATACCGAAATAGTAGCGGCGTGCTTCACAGGCCCATCCTTCCGGATCTTCCACATCGTTTGCACCGAATTTGCCGAACGCGTCTGCGGAGAAGAGCACTTTGTCAGTGCTGTCATAGGTGACCATGACTTCCGGCCAGTGTACCATCGGCGCGAATACGAACGTCAGCTCATGCTTGCCAAGGGAAAGTGTCTCACCATTTTTCACTTCTAATCTGTTGGTCTCACCGTCAAATGAGAAGAACTGGTCCATCATCTGGAAGGTCTTTGCATTGCCGACGATCTGCGCTTCGGGATATTTGTCTACGAAGGTTTTGATGTTTGCGGAATGGTCCGGCTCCATATGCTGTACGATCAGGTAGTCCGGTGTTTTTCCGTCAAGAACAGCTTCCAGGTTTGCAAGCCATTCGTCACCGAAATGAATGTCTACCGTATCGAAAACGGCGATTTTCTCATCCAGGATTACATAGGAATTGTACGCCATGCCAAGCGGCACATCATACTGTCCTTCAAACAGATCGACCTCATGGTCGTTTACACCGATGTATTTGATGTCATTTGTGATTGTCATATAGATACCTCGCTTCTTATGTATTTTTATAAAAGATTCTGTAAAAAATCTTACCCGAAATCAGGCCTTATTTCAACCATGCACGCGGAAAAACACATGAAGGAAAATAATTCCGTTTCGTTGCCATTATGATTGGATAACGATATAATGTTTACGAATTCTGGAAAAAGGAAGCTTTAAAAATGGGAATTGCTGCAAAGAGAAAAAAAGGGAAAAAGATCATTATTATCGTTGTGGTCATCATTGCGGTTTTGATCGCAGCGATGTTCATATATCTGACACGGTACTACCATGCGGAGGAAAGCGCAAAGGAGGCTTTGCAAAGTGACGCGCAGGTAAGCGTGACAGAGGTCTCGGAAGGATATCTTTTTGACGGACCGGGTGAAGATACCGCCATTGTCTTTTATCCCGGCGGAAAGGTCGAGGAAGAGAGCTATGCGCCTCTGATGCACCGACTCGCCGAGCAGGGGCAGGATGTGTTTTTGCTAAAACTCCCGTTCCGGCTGGCAGTCTTTGATATGGATGCGGCAGAGGATGTGATCAGTAATTATGATTATGCCCACTGGGTCCTGGCCGGTCATTCGCTTGGCGGTGTAGCAGCGTCTGCTTACACGTCAGAGCATGCGGATGAAGTCGATGGACTGATTCTTTTGGCATCCTATCCGACGGAAGAAATACCGGAGCATATACGGATGCTGAGCATCTATGGGAGCGAAGACCGGGTTCTGAATATGAAATCCTATGAAGAAAGCCGCAATCTGTGGGCTGCGCAGACAGAAGAAGTTGTGATCGATGGCGGCAACCATGCGCAGTACGGAAACTACGGTGCGCAGAAGGGGGACGGAGAAGCGCTGATCTCTGCGGATGCGCAGCAGGAGGAAGTGAGCAGGATCATAGCGGATGCGTTTTCGGAGTGACAGAAAAGGTACACCAGGTAAAGCTAAGTACGGATTAGGATCATATCAACGAAAAACAAAGGAGATACAGGCGATGGGACTGTTTGATTTTCGAAAGAAAAAGCAGGAAGAAGCAGCTGATGTAAATCAGAATCAGAATGAACAGGTTGAGGCTGCTGAGGGAAAAGAAGCGGATCGCTGGAGTCAGGCACACCAGGCTGCTCCGCAGGCGTACCAGGATAATAACGGCTCGCCGTTTCTGGTCTTTACAATTACAGAGGAGACCGATACGATCCTGCCGATGGATCCGCGCCAGATGTATAAGATCAAGGGAAAAGAAGTGAGGGATATCCGCCTTGGTCTGGTCAGTACCAGCGAGGATCAGGTGATCGGAGATCTGCCGTATTACCTGTGCTCAGAGACACTATCTGCCAATACGGTTGAGAGCCGTCCGCCGTTTGCACTGGTGCGTGGGATGTCTCTGGAAGAAATGAAGAACCTGATCGATGAAGTGCAGGCAGAGATTGACAGCAGAATGGAAATGCAGGCACTGTTTGCGGAAAATCTGGATTTCTTAAGCAGGGATGAGATCACGCCGGAGATTGTCAAACGCGCTTTTGCAGGAGAGAATCTGGAAACCTATACGTTTGAAGATGTCGCGTTCCCGACCGGAGAACTGATCGCGGCGGATCCGATCAGCTATCTGCAGGACCCGGATTCAACCGGGTATCTTCGTGAGACCGTAGCGCCGGGGCGATATCCTGTCACGATCAGTATTCATCACTCGGAAGATAATCCGGTCAGGATCGTCGGGATGCGCGTGAAGTTTGATCCGCAGGATGCGGTCTCCTATACGCTGGCAGAGGATTACCGGATCGTTGGCGATGAGGGCGAGGAGCACGAGGAGAAAGGCTACTCCGGCTTTGCGGTTGAAGCAGGCATGGCAACGTTTTGCGACAGACAGGCGGCGGAAAGCTACTGGGATTTTCTGGATGAATGGGAAGAGGAGAATCCTGACGGAAATCTTTATGATGATTTCCTGGCAGAGCTGTTTGCGAAAAGCTATGAGGAACATCCCGACATACAGCGGGAGGGCGGAGACTTTATCCGGTTTGCGATCCCTGGCTCCGAAGACGAGATGGTCATGGCAGCAAGCGGATTTGGTGACGGATTTTACGGAATGTTCTGGGGTCAGAATGCCGAAGGGGAAATCGTAGAACTGGTCACAGTATTCATTGATCCTGATTTGTATGAAAAACTGTAAAACAAACGACACAAAAGACGGAGGCCTGTTCTTTTATGGATATCCGAAAAATCGCGTATTTTCTTAAGGTCGCTGAGACATTAAATTTCAATGCAGCTGCGCAGGAGCTCCATATCTCGCACCAGGCATTGTCGAAGCAGATCAAACAGCTGGAAGAAGAAGTCGGAGAAAAGCTTTTGGAGCGCTCAACGACGAATGTTTCGCTGACGGAGATCGGCAGAAAGGTCGTCGAGATTTATACGCCTCTGCTCAGAGACTGGAATCGGGCGGGAGAACAGTTAAATGCCTTTGTGAATGCCAGAAATCAGGTGCTGCGCCTGGGATATTTTTCTGGACTGTCCTACGGGCGGGTGGTTGAACCGGTTCAGCAGTTTTTACTGGAGCAGAGTCCGGAATTAAAGATCAACATGCTTGCTGCAGATATGGCGTTGCTGAGGGAACTTATGGACAGCGATGCGGTGGATCTCGTTTTGACACATGGGATTCATCATGCGGAGTGGAGCGGTGTGGAATCCATCGTGCTGCGTACAGATCCGTTATATATTCTGGTGTCAGAGCATCATCCGTGGTATGAGAAAGCGGCTGTGACAGAAGATGATCTGCGGGAGGCTTCATTCCTGGTATACGGAGATGGCAGACCATTGGAAGGGGAAGGAGCCTTTTTTGAAGAACTGCCTGTGAAAAACAGGGACGCAGCGTATAACCTGGACAGCTATATGGCAATCCTGCAGCAGGGAAAGCATTTCGGAATCGTCGGACCAAGCTATACCAGAAGGGAAGGCAAATACAAGTTTCTGGAATTGCCCAAATCATACCGTAAGAGTCATACGATTACTGCGATGTATAAAAAGCTGCATCCACAAAGGAACACATTTCAAAAGCTGGTGGATGTGAAGCTGACTTATTCAAATGAATTATGAGTGAAACGAATATGCTATCTGGCAACCAAAAGTTGCTGGATAGCATTTTTTATATGCTTTACGTAAGGGGTGCCCGGGGATAGAATAAAATCAGGTAACAATCGGTGAGTCAAAAGAACCGCCCCGACTCACGCTGGCAGAGAAAGGAGATCCCATGGCTATTGAGTTTAAACCAATGAGAAGCATGATCTTTACAGACCTTGCAAAAGAACAGTACCGTCATAAATTACTGAAATGGCATATGCTGCACGTGGAGGATTCCATCGCGCAGTTTGAACCATATGTTATGAAATATGCATTCTACTCCGCACTCCCGGTTCCGCCGGACGGAGAGCGCTTTGGTGTAGCAAGATTTCATCTGTGCGAGCATCACTGGCTTTTGAATCCGTTTACGCCGGAGTTTACCAACAAGGCATTTGCCGAGGTAATGCCGCCGGAGGTTTTAAAATGGCAGAACTCCATTCCGGATGATGACGAGGTGGAAGGTCAGGCAAACATGGATGCGGATGAGTTCCGTGCGACTACCGGTAAAAAGGGCGGACGTCCGTTCGTGTTCGGCTTCCATCCGCTTTCCTGGGAGGAGGATCTGAAAGGCAAAGAGCGCACGATTGAAGACGGTGCAAATTACCGCTTCATCTTCATGATCAAATGGCCGGATGGCGTTGCGGAAGAAGAAGGCGAGAAATGGCTGCATGAGGAAGTGTTCCCAAAGCTTGCGGCAATGCCGGAAGTAACCAGAATCCTTTCCAGCCATATTCTGCAGGATGTCAATAACTGTCAGTACTCCAGAGTAACAGAAGTCTGGTTTGAAGGCCCGGAAGAGTGGCACAGAGCCTGTGTGGAAAAAGCGGTTGAGATCGCAAAACCGGCATTTGCACAGACAGACGTGTTCCCGTATCTGGAGCCGAGCTTTAACTTTACCAGTATCTTTATCACAGACATTCCGTACAGTGATAACTATACGCAGTATCGCGGATACATTCCGAAACGATAAGAACAATCGGCGTAGAGGAATCGTTTGTATTGAAAAGAAAACTAATGAAAAACTGCCGTGGAGCATCGCTCCGCGGCAGTTTTCTGACTTCGTATATTAATATTACAGAATTCCGAATTCGGTCATGGCTTTCTTTAAGCGCTCTTTGTTTGCCGGCGTCATTTCGGTCAGCGGCAGACGCGGCTTACCGGCTTCGTATCCCATCATGTTTAAGGCAGCCTTAACAGGGATCGGGTTGACTTCGCAGAACAGGCTGCGGCACAGTTCCATTGCCTTGAGCTGGTTCTTTGCAGCGGTTGTATAGTCGCCCTCTAAGCAGGACATACACAGATCATGTGTGAAGCGCGGAGCGACATTTGAGAGTACGGAAATGACGCCGATGCCGCCAAGGGACATGATCGGAACGATCTGGTCATCGTTTCCGGAGTAGACGTCAAGTGCGCCTTCGGATTTTTCAAGTACTTCCGCAACCTGGGAAATGTTGCCGGAAGCCTCTTTGATGGCAACGATGTTCTCG
>CADBRG010000324.1 GCA_902797015.1 uncultured Lachnospiraceae bacterium | reverse complement strand
TCAGTGTCTTCGTGTACGGATGGATCGGATTCCGATACAGTTCATACGCATCCACAAGCTCAACCAGATTGCCAAGGTACATAACACCGATCCGGTTTGAGATATGGCGTACGACCGAAATATCATGCGCGATGAAAAGATACGTCAGTCCCAGCTCTTCCTGCAGATCCTCAAGCATATTGACGACCTGTGACTGGATCGACACATCCAGCGCAGAGATCGGCTCATCACAGACGATGAACTCAGGCTCTACAGCTAATGCTCTCGCGATTCCGATTCGCTGCTGCTGTCCGCCTGAAAACTCATGCGGGAAACGGTTTGCGTGCTCCGTGTTAAGGCCTACAGCCTGAAGCAGCTGCTTCACCCGCTCTTCCCGCTCGCCTTTTCCAGGGAAAAGCTTATGGATCGAGAGTGCCTCTCCAACGATCTCACCGACCGTCATACGCGGATCAAGCGATGCTGACGGGTCCTGGAAAATGATCTGCATTTTGCGCCCGTTTCACCAGCACTGGTTTGTTACGATCACACCGTACGGCCCTGAGATCGAGCCAAATGTCCCACCAAAAGAAAACGTGATGGAGACCTTTCGACAGCTCTCTTCCATCGTCGGCGTCAACAACATCAACTGGCGCTACGACCCCATCATTTTAAATGAAACCTGGACCGCCGAAAGACATTTTGAAACCTTTCGTGACATGGCTGCGACCCTTGCCGGAAGCACAAAAGTCTGTGTCATCAGTTTTATCATGCTTTATGAAAAGGTAAAGACCAATTTCCCGGAAGTGAGAACGATTCCTGAAAAAGAACAGATCCGGATCACAAAAGAACTGGTCCGAATCGGAAAAGACTTTGGGCTCACGATCAAGCCCTGTGGCGACAGCAGACATTTGACCGAAACCGGTGCCGACTGCTCCGGCTGCATGACCCAGTCGAACTTTGAGACGGCGATTGGGCAAAACTTAAATCTTCCGCCCAACCCAAACAACCGAAAAGAATGCGCCTGCTATATCACGGGAGATATCGGCGCCTATAATACCTGCGGCCATCTTTGCCGCTACTGCTATGCAAATTCCGACCCGCAACTCGTTGCGCAAAACATGCAACAGCACGATCCGGAGTCACCTTTACTGACCGGACATCTTCTTTCAACAGACCAGATTCATCAGGCCAAACAAAAGTCCTGGATCGACCCGCAATTTCGGCTGGATTTATACTAAAAGGTTGTGCGAGGAATACCCTCACACAACCTTTTGCATAACCCTACTCCCCAGTAAAGGTGCTTGTAATTTTCTTGATTTTTTCTGCTACTGCACGGCCCATAGCTTCATGTCCATCCGCACTTAGATGTTCTCCGTCAATCCCTGATGCTTTTGCAAAATCTGCTGCATCCATAAACGCAAGCCCATACTGTTCGGCCACCGCTTGAAAATGTTCTGCCAGCAGCTTTGACTCTGCAATATCATCATATCCGCTTGTCCCGTAGCTGCTGCTTAAGTGAATCGGCGAAATGATGAGGATTGCGGGCTTGTCTTCAAACACGGCAGAAGACGTACTGAAGCGCTCATTCACACTTAAAACCTTCCTGACCAGCTTATCCAGTCCTGCTGCACTTTCTTTTGCGTTCTTGAACTTCATGTCATTCGTGCCTAGCATGATGACGACCAGATCCAGCGGCTTATGGGACTGCAGATCATGGTCAATTTCCTTACAGCCATTTCGCAATGGTTTCAAAGGATCATCAAATGCTGTCGTCCTTCCATTCATCCCGACCGGGATACAGTTAAAACCCTCACCAAGCAAGTGGGCACATATTGTCGTCCAGCGGACATCATACGGATATCTGCGTTCATTTGCCGGATTATATCCCCATGTATTCGAATCACCATAAAAAAGGATATTGTACATCTCTACTCTTCCACCTTCATCTGTTTCATCATCTCTGCGCCGGTCAGCTGCATGTGACTTTCTGACTCTATTATACCACAGATTGGAGATTGGCACCTGACCCATTTGACACACTCTCCTCCAACCGATACTATAACCTTATACTACATTTATATTTTTTTGATGAGGGTATTGCCATGAAAATGATCACACTTGTAGAGGACTCAACCTGCTGTGCGCTTCCCGCAGAACATGGACTCAGCATCTACGTTGAAACAAAACTTCATAAAATCCTGTTTGATCTCGGCACGACTGATCTGTTTTATAAAAACGCCATCGCGCTTGGCATCGATCTCAAACAGGTTGATACGGTTATCATTTCCCACGGTCATGATGACCATGGCGGCGGTCTTGAGGCGTTTCTTAAGATCAATGACCACGCTAAGATCTATTTACAATCTTCTGCCTTTGCCAATCACTATACCCGGAAAAGCACTGGACCGGAGTACATCGGACTAAACCAGGCACTGAAAAACCATCCGCAGATCGAACTGCTGGATGGAGATTTCATCATCGATCAGGAACTACAGGTTTTCAGCAATGTCCTGGGAGACGTCTATGAAACCAACCGCAATCTGCTCAAAGAAGGTTTTGCCATGGATGATTTTGTGCATGAGCAGCATCTGGTGATCAGCGAAAACGGAAAGCATGTACTTTTCATGGGCTGCGGGCACAAAGGCGTGCTAAACATTCTTGCCCAGTGCCCTGTCAAACCTGATGTTGTCGTCGGCGGATTCCACCTTTACAGCATGCGTTCGGGTAAAATGCTTCCCGAGGAAGTCATCCTGGAGCTGGTACACCATCTGCCGGATGCAAAATATTACACCGGACATTGTACCGGCGATGAAGCACTTGCCATCCTGCAGCGGGAGCTCCCACAAATCTATCCGCTCCAGACCGGGACTGTGATCACGGTCTGAACCCGGCAATCTTTAACGATTGTGTTTATTATGTTATAATTTTCTTAACGTTACAACATAATGGTAACCAACAATCAGTAAAGGAGGAATCTGAAATGGCAAAGAAAGTATTGTTACTCTGTGGTGATTTTACAGAAGACTACGAAACCATGGTTCCGTTCCAGGCACTTGGCGTGCTGGGATATCAGGTAGACGCTGTTTGCCCGGATAAAAAAGCCGGCGACACAGTTGCGACTGCTGTCCATGACTTCCTTGGCGAGCAGACCTATACCGAACTCCGTGGGCACAACTTTGCTCTGACTGCAGATTTTGATGCTGTAAAAACAGAGGATTACGAAGGCCTGTTCATCACTGGCGGCCGCGCACCGGAATACATCCGTCTGAATCAGCGTGTATTGGAGATTGTTCGCGAATTCTTTGCAGCCAACAAACCTGTCGCTGCGATCTGCCACGGTCCTCAAGTTCTTGCTGCAGCCGGCGTACTGAATGGATATAAAGCAACTGCTTATCCTGCTGTCGGCCCTGATGTCACACTTGCCGGCGGAACATATGTTGAAGTTCCGGTTGACGAAGCTGTTGTTGACAGGAATCTGGTAACAGCTCCTGCTTGGCCAGGCGACACCGCAATCGTTCGCGAGTTTGCCAAACTGATGGGTGCTAAGATTGAAATCTAATCATCTCTTTCATCATAGAATTACTTAAAAAGGGCGGGGTCAATTGACCTCGCCCTGATTTTTGTAATATTTCTGTAATAGTACCAGGTACCTGCCCTAGCCAGGTGCCAGCCTCTACGCCATCGCAACCTTGCCGCCGTCGATGCGGAGTGCCATGCCGTTGATGTGGCCTGACAGATCGCTTGCCAGGAATACAGTAGCTGTGGCTACTTCTGCCGGATCAGCGTATTTTCCATCCGGATACTGAGCCGCAAATGTTGCCAGCGCCTGCTCGCGTGTGTAGCCTTCGCCGAGCCACTGTGCTTCGATCCGGCGCATCATCGGCGTATCAACTGCGCCTGGGCAGATGGTATTCACACGGATTCCTTCTTTTGCCACCTCAAGCGCAACACATTTTGACAGACCGCCTGCTGCATGCTTCGAAGAAACATACGGTGCCATGCCTGCTGCTGCAACAAACTGGCCTTCGCTGGTGATGTTTACGATTGAGCCTTTGCCCTGCTTTTTCATCTGCGGAATCGCATATTTCATGCCATACATCACGCCAAACACATTGATATCATATACCTTAAGGAAATCTTCCCTTGTAAGCTCCTCGATCGGCTTATAGCTGCCATTATCACCGGAGTTATTTACCATCGCATCAAGCGAGCCCCATTTAGCGATCGTGCCCTCAACCGCAGCCTTCACCTGCGCCTCATCGCTGACATCGACAACAAATCCGGCAACATGATCATCATCAACTCCCAGCTCTGCGATCAATGCATCCAGCTTGTCCTGTGAACGGGATGTAATCGCAACACGAGCACCCTCAGCTGCAAATGCCTTGGTCACTGCCATTCCGATGCCGCCAGTCGAACCAGTGATAAAAACAACCTTGTCCTTCAAATTAGAATTCATAATACGTTTTCTCCTCGTATTATAAGTGTAGCCTATCTTTACCTATTCTTGGTAAATGGCTATGCTGTTATGGATGCTGTGGATCAGTTTATATCTCCTACCACTAGATGGTTTTAGAAAG
>CADBRG010000323.1 GCA_902797015.1 uncultured Lachnospiraceae bacterium | reverse complement strand
CTTGGCACCTTGACTTGTGGCAAAAAAGCGTCTATAATGAATCGGATTATGAGTTACTGTCTGGTTTTGGAGGTATTTTCGTGGTTAGAAGTATGACAGGCTTCGGCCGTTTTGAAGAATCAAATGAGAAAAGAAGAGTCTCTGTAGAGATGAAATCGGTGAATCACCGGTATCTGGATCTGAATATCAAAATGCCGCGCAAGCTGAATGCATTTGAGCCCCGGATCAGGAGTTATCTTAAGTCAAGACTTAGCCGTGGAAAGGTGGATATTTATATCAGCTTTGAGGACTATGAGAAGCGCTCATCTTTCCTGAAATATAATGCAGCACTGGCTAAGACCTATATGGAACATCTGCGTCAGATCAGTGAGGATTTTTCACTGGATATGGATATCCGCACGAGCACTTTATCCCGCTATCCGGAAGTTCTGACGATGGAAGAGGAAAACGATGACGATGAGAGCATCTGGGAGATCATCCAGAAGGCGATCGATGCTGCCTGTGATGCATTTGTTGCTTCCAGAGAAAAAGAGGGCGAAGCGTTAAAGAACGATCTGATGGGCAAGCTTCATGGAATGGAGCCTTTGATCGATCAGGTAGAGGAGCGCGCGCCGGAGATCTTAAAAGAG
The DNA here is from genome assembly GCA_902797015.1 of uncultured Lachnospiraceae bacterium. GTDB lineage: Bacteria > Bacillota > Clostridia > Lachnospirales > Lachnospiraceae > SY8519. The sequence continues at coordinate 3,834 of CADBRG010000323.1, read as the reverse complement.
CACAGAGAGCGTCTGCTTGAGAAGGTAAACGAGCTTCTCGGGGATACACATCTGGAAGAATCACGCATCGCATCGGAGATCGTGATCTATGCGGATAAGATCTGCACGGATGAAGAGACGGTTCGCTTAAGAAGCCATCTGAATAACATGATGGATGTGCTTGAGACCGGAGAGGAGATCGGTCGTAAGTTAGACTTCATCGCACAGGAGATGAACCGTGAGGCAAATACGATCCTCTCAAAGGCAAATGACAAGATCACCTCTGACATCGGAATCCGTCTCAAAACGGAGATCGAGAAGATCAGAGAGCAGATACAGAACATTGAATAACATCAAAAGGAGAACGCATGAAAAAAGGTTTGCTGATTATTTTATCCGGCTTTTCCGGCGCCGGCAAGGGTACGGCGGTCCGAAAGCTGCTTGAGAAATACCCGGAGGATTATATCCTTTCGGTATCAGCTACGACCAGAAAACCCAGAGAGGGCGAGCTCCATGGCGTCCACTATTTTTTCTGTGAGGAAGAGGAATTCCGCGAAATGATCGTGACGGATTCCCTGCTGGAATATGCCGGCTACGTCGGTCACTATTACGGGACCCCTCGTGCTTTTGTGGAGACGGCCCTTGAAGAAGGCAAGGATGTGATCTTAGAGATCGAGATCCAGGGCGCATTGAAGGTAAAGGAAAAATTCCCGGATGCGGTGCTTTTGTTTATGACACCGCCTTCGGTTGCAGAGCTGAGAGCAAGGCTGATCCACCGCGGTACGGAAACGGAGGAAGTGATCGCCGGCCGTCTGGCACGGGCAATCGAAGAAGCAGACGGGTGTGAAGCTTATGATTATCTGATTATAAACGATGACATCGACGAGTGCGTGGAGGAGCTGCATCAGCTGATCCGCGCGGAACATAAAAGCATGTCAAGAAATGCGGAAATGATCAATCGGATCCGCACCGAACTCAGTGAATATCAGAAGGGAGAAATGAAATGATCCATCCATCCTATGTAGAATTAATGAACGAAGTAAATAAAGACTGCGATCCGAATGAGCCGATCGTAAGAAGTCGTTATTCGATCGTGACAGCGGCTGCAAAGCGCGCACGTCAGCTGATCGACCATGCAGATACAAAAGTGGAAGTGACAGAGAACAGAAAGCCGCTTTCCATCGCTGTTGAAGAGCTCAATGACGGTTCTGTCAAAATCTTAAGCGCAGCTTCCGCGCAGGCACTGCAGGAGGAAATGGAGCGTGCAGAGCAGCTTGCGGAAGAGATGCGTGCGGCACAGGCTTTAGAGGATGCTGATGAAGCAGTAGATGCCGATAAAGCAACTGAGGAAGTGACAGAAGAGCCGGTCGAAGAAGCAGCTGCTGAAGACGCACCGGAAGAAGAATAGATCAGAATGAAGATATTTTTTCTTTCGCTCGGATGCGATAAAAACAGAGTTGATTCAGAATATATGCTGGGTCATCTGACAAATGAGGCATTTGAGATCACGGACGACGAGACAGAGGCAGAAGCGATCGTGATCAATACCTGTGCGTTTATCGATGCTGCCAAAGAGGAGAGCATTAACGCGATCCTTGAGATGGCGCAGTATAAAGAAACGGGTAAATGTAAGGTGCTGATCGTCTGCGGATGCCTGGCACAGCGCTATCGTGAGGAGATCATTAAGGAGATCCCCGAAGTTGATGCCTGCTTTGGCGTTATGGCGCTTGATCGGATCACGAACGCGATATCAGAGGCCCTTGAGGGAAACACCTTTATGGAATTCCCCTCCGTGGAAGAAAAGGTCGGGGCACCGAAAACTGCACCGAAAAGGGTGCTTTCCACAGGCGGATATTTTGCGTATTTAAAGATTGCCGAAGGGTGCGACAAGCATTGCACCTACTGTGTGATCCCTTCAATCCGCGGTCCGTATCGCAGTGTGCCGATGGAAACGCTTGTTACAGAAGCGAAAGATCTTGCGGCACATGGTGTGCGTGAGCTGATCATCGTTGCGCAGGAGACAACGCGCTACGGCATCGATCTTTACGGGCGGAAATGCCTGCCGGATCTGTTGGATCAGCTGCAGCAGATCGATGGCATTCACTGGATCCGCCTTCTGTATTGTTATCCGGAGGAGATCGATGATGCACTTCTGGATGCGATGCTTAGAAACGACAAGGTCTGCCATTATCTGGACATGCCGATACAGCACATCAATGACCGGATCTTAAAGCGTATGGGCAGAAGAACGACCAGCCAGGAACTTCGTGAAAAGATCGCTTTGATCAGAGAGCGGATCCCTGATATTGCACTTCGTACGACACTGATCTGCGGGTTCCCCGGAGAGACGGATGCCGAGCATGAAGAGCAGATGGCGTTCTTAGATGAAATGGAATTTGACCGGATGGGCGCATTTGCCTATTCGCAGGAGGAGAATACGCCTGCAGCATTACTGCCGGACCAGATCGATGATGAGATCAAAGAGGAGCGCAGAAATGAGGCGATGGCGCTGCAGCAGGAAGTGATCCTGGATGCCAATGAAGCCCGTATCGGGGAGCATCTTGAGGTTATGATCGAAGGAGAACTTCCGGGAGAAGGCGTTTATATCGGACGCAGCTACAGAGATGCGCCGGATGTAGACGGATATGTATTTGTACAAAACGACAGACCGCTGGTTTCGGGCGATTTTATCAGGGTTCGTATCAGCGGTGCGTGGGAATATGATTTACTTGGAGTGATAGAAGATGAACCTGCCGAATAAACTGACAATGTTTCGCGTGATCCTGATTCCGTTTTTTGTGTTTTTTGTATTAAGCGGACTGTTCGGACGCGCCGGAGATATCATCGGACTTGTGATCTTTATCGTTGCAAGCCTTACGGATATGCTTGACGGAAAGATCGCACGAAAATATAATCTGGTAACCAACTTTGGAAAGTTCATGGATCCTCTGGCAGACAAGCTTTTGGTCTGCTCTGCGATGATCTGTCTGATCTCGATCGGCAGACTTGCGGCATGGATCGTGATCATCATCATTGCGAGAGAGTTTATCATCAGCGGATTCCGTCTGATCGCAGTGGATAATGGCGTTGTGATCGCAGCGAGCATGTGGGGCAAGGTAAAGACCGTTGTCCAGATGGCAATGATCATCCTGCTTTTGCTGCACCTGCCGTTTACCTGGTACCAGGTGCTTGAACAGATCGCAATCTGGCTGGCGCTGGCACTGACGGTGATTTCCCTGATCGATTATCTGGTGAAAAACAAAGCAGTTTTAAAGGAGCAGAATTAATATGCGCATCATAGCCGGTACGGCCCGCAGTATGCCGTTAAAGACACTGCCGGGGGATGATACGAGACCGACGACCGACCGGATCAAGGAGACTCTGTTTAATATGATTCACTTTGATCTGCCGGGTGCATGCTTTCTGGATCTGTTTGCGGGAAGCGGCGGAATCGGTTTAGAGGCAATCAGCCGCGGTGCGGTAAAGGCAGTGTTTGTAGACAACAGTAAAAAAGCAGCTGCCTGTATTGAAGAAAATGTCCGCTTCACGAAATTTACGGAAGAATCCGATGTGCTGTGTATGGATGCAGTTGCAGCGGTCAGAAGCCTGGAAGGCAAGTATCATTTTGATCTCATCTTTATGGATCCGCCGTATGGAAAGGGCCTGGAGCACCTGGTACTTTCCGCGCTGCGGGAGTCAGACATTCTGGATGAGGATACGATCCTGATCGTAGAGACTTCTCTCGATACGGATGAGAAAGCCCTGGAGATGGACGGTGCATTTGAAATCACCAGGATCAAGAAATATAAGACCAATCGGCATGTGTTTTTAAAACGCGTTTCATAATTGCAGGAG
>CADBRG010000322.1 GCA_902797015.1 uncultured Lachnospiraceae bacterium | reverse complement strand
TCAAATACAGTTACGCTGTGTCCACGGTGATTCAATTCATCTGCCACAGCCAGACCGGACGGCCCGCTGCCTACGACAGCCACTTTTTTCCCGCTTCTTACTGCAATTTTCTTCGGCTTGATATACCCTTTTGCAAATGCTTCCTCGATCAGAAAGTACTCGTTATCGTGTACAGTAACCGAGTCTTCATACTGCCCGCACATACAGGCTTTTTCACACAATGCCGGACAGACTCTTCCGGTGAATTCCGGAAAATTGCTGGTCTTGATCAGCCTGGAAAAAGCGTGCTGCATATGGTCTGCATAGATCTGATCATTCCACTCAGGAATCAGGTTGTGCAGCGGACAGCCTGTTACCATACCGGCCAGCGTCATGGCCGACTGACAGAAAGGCACACCGCAATTCATACAGCGGGCTGCCTGCTGTTTCCGTTCCTCTCTTGCAAGAGGAATATGAAACTCCTCAAAATTTTGAATTCGTTCCTCTACAGGAATATCTTTATTATTTTTTCTCTGGAATTCCAGAAAACCGGTTGTTTTTCCCATAATCCGTTACCTCATATCATTTCTTGCGTCGCGTTTGTCAACTATTCTCCTGTAACTTCCTGGAACGCCTCCAGGACGGCATGCTCTCTGTCCATGCCCTGTTCTTCACGCTTACTGATCGCATGCAGCATCTTCTGATAATCATAAGGTACGATCTTCTTAAAATCAGGCAGGTAGTCATCAAAATGCGCCAGAATCTCTGTCGCATACACAGACTTTGTTTCCTGCACATATTCGGTCAGAATATCCTTCAGTTCATCGATATCATACCGTTCCGTAACCTCCTGTAGAGATGCCATCGTCTTATTCATACGCAGATATAAAGTATGCTCTCTGTCAAGTACATAAGCTATACCGCCGCTCATACCGGCAGCAAAGTTCTTTCCGGTCATTCCAAGAATCACTGCGCGTCCGCCTGTCATATATTCCAGACCATGATCCCCGCAGCCTTCTGCCACCGCTACCGCGCCCGAATTGCGTACGCAGAAGCGCTCTCCTGCGACACCGCAGATATAGGCTTTTCCGGAAGTTGCGCCATATAGTGCAACATTACCGATAATGATGTTTTCATGCGCCCGGTATGCTGCATTTTGCGGCGGTGTTACAACCAGTTTCCCGCCGGACAATCCTTTTCCGAATCCGTCATTTGCATCACCGGACAGGTATAATGTTAAGCCCTTTGGTATAAAGGCCCCAAAAGACTGTCCTCCGCCGCCCTCTGCTTCTACGACAATGCTGTCATCCTCCAGAGAAGAGCCGAATCGTTTTGTGATCTCGCTGCCCAGAGAAGTCCCGAAGGATCTGTCGGTACTGCTTACTTTTGTCTGAATGGTCATCTTCTCATCCATATCAGCCCTGTTTAAGAATGCCGGGATCAGTTCTTTCTGATCCAGGGTCTTCTCCAGGCCGAAATTGTAGGCATTTTCCGGGATAAAACAACGTTCCTTTGCATGCGCGAATTTCGGGTTTAAAATCTGTGTCAGGTCTGCGAGATGCGCTCTGTCTGCTACCGGTGTTTCACGCACTTTCAGACAATCTGTTCTGCCGACCATTTCATTGACAGTCCTAAATCCCAGTTCCGCCATGATTTCCCGAAGCTCCTGTGCCACAAATTTCATGAAATTCATCACTGTTTCCGGTGAAGCATGAAACCGCTTCCGAAGTTTTTCGTTTTGTGTTGCAATGCCTGCAGGGCAGGTATCTTTTGAGCAGACACGCATCATCATGCACCCCATACATACCAGTGGTGCCGTTGCAAAACCGAATTCCTCCGCTCCCAGCAATGCTGCGATCGCGACATCCCTGCCGCTCATCAGCTTTCCGTCGGTCTCCAGAATCACATGACTGCGCAGCCCGTTTGCGATCAGACTCTGATGCGCTTCGGTCAGCCCAAGCTCCCATGGAAGACCGGCATGATGCACAGAAGACGAAGGCGCCGCACCGGTTCCGCCGTCATAACCCGAGATCAGGACAACCTGTGCACCGGCTTTTGCCACGCCGGAAGCTATGGTTCCGACTCCGTTTTCCGATACCAGCTTGACAGAAATCCGCGCATTTGTATTTGCGTTTTTCAGGTCATAGATCAGCTGGGCCAAATCCTCGATGGAATAAATATCATGATGTGGCGGCGGCGAGATCAGAGAAACACCCGGCGTAGAATGCCTGGTCGCCGCAACCCACGGATATACTTTATTTGCGGGCAGATGTCCGCCTTCTCCCGGTTTTGCCCCCTGCGCCATTTTGATCTGAATCTCTTTTGCACTGCCCAGATAAGCGCTTGTCACACCAAACCGGCCGGAAGCGACCTGCTTTACGGCACTGTTCTTTTCCGTACCAAAGCGGGCAGGATCTTCTCCTCCTTCTCCGGTATTGGACTTGCCGCCAAGCCGGTTCATGGCTGTTGCCAGTGTCTCATGTGCTTCCTGCGAAAGAGAACCATAGGACATGGCGCCTGTCTGGAAGCGTTTTACAATCTCTTCTACCGGCTCTACCTCATCAATGGAAACCGGCTCCTGCTGCGGTGCAAATTCCAGCAGCGCGCGCAACGTATGCGGCCGTGACTCCTCATCTACGATACTGCTGTATTCCTTAAACTGCTCATAGTTTCCGTTTCTTACCGCCTGTTGAAGCGTAACGATTGTTTTTGGAGTATACAAGTGATCCTCTTTGTCGGCACCGCTTCTCAGTGAATGGAATCCAATCGAATCCAGACTCGTATCTACGCCCAGCCCCAAAGGATCAAAAGCATGATCGTGACGCATCGAAACATCTTCACCGATCTCTTTTAACCCGATTCCGCCAACACGACTGACAATTCCGGTAAAGTACTTGTCGATCACTTCTCGGCTCAAACCAATGGCTTCAAAGATCCGGGCAGACTGATAGGACTGCAGCGTTGAAATCCCCATCTTGGCTGCAATTTTTACGACGCCGCCCAAAAGTGCCTTATTATAATCCTCTACTGCCGTATGGAAATCTTTATCCAGCAACCCCAGATCGATCATTTCTCCGATGCATTCATGTGCCAGATAAGGATGTACTGCCCGTACACCAAATCCCAAAAGCGTTGCGATCTGGTGTACATCTCTCGGTTCTCCGCTTTCGAGGATCAGTGATACTACCGTACGTTTCTTCGTGCGGACCAGATGCTGCTCTACGGAGGAAACTGCCAGAAGCGACGGAATCGGAACATGATTTTCATCTACGCCCCTGTCAGAAAGGATCAGGATATTATTTCCTTCGCTGACCGTTCGGTCGATCAGGATATTCAGCTGCTCGAGCGCCCGCTCCAGCGAAGTATTCTTATAGTATAGAATAGATATGGTTTTGGTCCGGAATCCCGGCTGGTCCAACGCACGGATCTTCATCAGGTCAACACCTGTTAGAATCGGATTGTTGATCTCAAGCACTCTGCAGTTTTCTGCCTTTTCCTGCAGCAGATTTCCATCCGATCCGACATAAACCGTCGTATCTGTCACGACCTTTTCTCTGAGAGAATCGATTGGCGGATTGGTCACCTGCGCGAAAAGCTGCTTGAAATAGCAAAAGAGCAGCTGGTGATGATCGGAAAGCATTGCCAACGGTACATCATGTCCCATAGAGACAGTCGGCTCAATACCGGTTTCTGCCATTGGCAGGATCTGATCTTTTACATCCTCATAGGAATACCCGAATACTTTATACAGTTTATCCCGCATCTGCTGTGTATAAGTCGGAATCTTCTTATTCGGGATCGACAGATGATCAAGATGTAAAAGGCTCCTGTCGAGCCATTCGCCGTATGCTCTTGCCTGTGCATAGGCATCCTTGCATTCCTCATCCGAAATGATCCGGTTTTGGTTGGTATCCACGAGAAGAATACGTCCCGGCTCTAATCTGGCTTTTTTGATAATATGCTCTTCCGGAATATCCAAAACACCTACTTCAGACGCCAGGATCAGACGGTTGTCATCTGTTACATAGTACCGGGAAGGTCTCAGGCCATTCCGGTCAAGTGTAGCACCGAGTACTTCTCCGTCCGTAAACAGGATTGCTGCCGGGCCATCCCAGGGTTCCATCATCGTCGCGTAATAGTGATAAAAATCCTTTCGCTCCTGCTTCATAAAACCGTTATGTTTCCACGGCTCCGGAATGGTGATCATCATGGCAAGCGGCAATGGCATGCCGTTCATATATAGAAATTCAAGTGTATTGTCGAGCATGGCGGAGTCAGACCCGGATGCCGTGATCACCGGATAGATTTTATCAATGTCTTCCTTCAGATACTCACAGGACATCGTTTCTTCTCTGGCCAGCATACGGTCGCTGTTACCGCGGATCGTATTGATCTCCCCGTTGTGTGCGATCATCCGATAAGGATGCGCACGTTCCCAGGACGGGGTTGTATTTGTGGAAAACCTTGAATGCACGATTGCCACAGCACTCTGATAATCCGGGCTCATCAAGTCTTCATAGAAACGCCGCAGCTGTCCAACCAGAAACATGCCTTTATAGACGATCGTCCTGGAGGAAAAAGAACAGATATAGGTGTCCTCCGAACTCTGCTCAAACTCCCTTCTTACTACATACAGTCTGCGGTCAAAGTCGATCCCTTTCTCTACATGATCCGGTCTCTTGACAAAGCACTGCATGATACATGGCATACAGTCGACCGCTGTCTTGCCGAGGATCTCCGGATGCGTCTCTACTTCACGCCATCCAAGGAACGGCAGTCCCTCCTTTTTCACGATCACTTCCAGCATCCGCATCGCAAACATCCGTTTCATGGTGTCTGTCGGCAGAAAGAACATGCCGATTCCATAATCTCCGGACGCACCGATCTCTATGTCGCACTCCTCTGCTTTTTTTGAAAAAAAGGTATGCGATATCTGCAGGAGGATCCCTACGCCGTCTCCGACTTCACCTGAGGCATCCTTTCCCGCACGGTGTTCCAGTTTCTCCACGATATGAAGCGCATCGTCAAGCACACGGTTGTCCTGATGCCCATCTATATTTACCACTGCACCGATTCCGCATGCATCATGCTCCTGTTCCTGTAAAAGTTGCATATCATACTTGTTATTATTCTCATTAATCATTTTCATATCCCATTCCATTTTCAATCCTTACGGATTAATCCATCCTCGTTTCCAGATTGGATCAATACCTTTTACCGCAGCGAGAACAGTATCT
>CADBRG010000321.1 GCA_902797015.1 uncultured Lachnospiraceae bacterium | reverse complement strand
TGAGATGCTCTGGATCTGGCAGCAAAAGTCCAATAATATCAACGATCTTCACAGCCATATCTGGGATGAATGGGCGGATGAGACCGGGTCGATCGGTAAGGCATACGGCTACCAGATGAGTGTTAAGCACCAGTATAAAGAGGGCATGTTTGATCAGGTTGACAGGGTGCTCTTTGATCTGAAGAACAATCCGTACAGCCGTCGGATCATGACCAATATCTATGTGCATCAGGATCTCCATGAAATGCATCTTTACCCGTGTGCGTACAGCATGACATTTAATGTCACGACAAAATATCCGGATGGAACCACTCCGGAGGACGGCAAGCTTGTATTGAATGCGATCCTGAATCAGCGTTCCCAGGATGTCCTTGCGGCTAACAACTGGAACGTCTGCCAATATGCAGTGCTTCTCCATATGATCGCACAAAGCAGCGATATGAAGGCAGGAGAGCTGGTACACATGATCGCGGATGCGCATATTTATGACAGACATGTTCCGCTGATCGAGGAGCTGATCGCAAGAGATCCGTTCCCGGCACCAGAGTTCTGGCTGAATCCTGAGATTAAAGATTTTTATCAGTTCACCAGAGACGATGTTAAGCTGATCAATTATGAGACCGGACCGCAGATCACGGATATCCCGATCGCGGTGTAAGGAGAATTTTGGATGAATCTTATTGTAGCAGTAGACCAAAACTGGGCAATCGGGAAAGAGAACGATCTTTTGGTATCCATTCCCGAAGATATGAAGTTTTTCCGTGAGACAACGACCGGCAATGTTGTTGTCATGGGGCGTAAAACGCTCGAGAGTTTTCCGGGTGGTCGTCCGTTAAAGAACCGGACCAATATTGTGTTCACCAATAATCGCTCCTATCAAAAAGACGGAGCTGTGATCGTACATGATTTAGAAGAGCTTGATGAGGTGCTGACACAGTATGATTCAGACCGTGTCTATGTGATCGGCGGCGCAAGTATTTACAAGATGCTTCTGGATCATTGCAGTACTGCATATGTAACGAAGATCGCGCAGGCATTTGAGGCAGATACATGGTTCCCGAATCTGGATACACATCCTGACTGGGTGCTGGATTCGGAAGGCGAAGAGAAGATTCATGAAGATCTGACTTTCCACTTTTGCATTTATAAAAATAATAAGAACAGATAACAACACTTAAGATGGTTAACTTTTTATTTAGTATCAATGTAACATTCCCGATTTTCCTTGTCATGGTCATCGGTTATTTCCTTCGGCGCATTGGCATGCTGAATGATAATTTTGTTACAGTTTGCAACAAACTGAATTTTAAAGTCACGCTCCCTTTTCTTGTTTTTCGGGACCTGGCAAATGTAGATATCAGAGCAGAATTTGATGTTAAATTTGTCCTGTTTTGCGCATTCGCGACAAGTGTGGGATTTTTCGTGGCATGGTTTGTCGGAAAACACTTCTTAAAGGACCCTTATACCGTCGGCGCATTTACACAGGCTTCGTTTCGAAGCAGCGCGGCAGTTATGGGAATGGCCTTTATTCAACAGATTTACGGCAGCTCAGCAATGGGCGCACTGATGATCGTCGGTGCAGTCCCGTTGTATAACATATATTCTGTCATAGTACTTACTCTAGAGGGAGACAATCCTGATATGGGGAAGGGGACAGAAAAAGTGAAGCAGACATTGCTTAATATCGTAAAGAACCCGATCATCATCGGTGTTTTACTTGGTATTGTGGTTGGCCTGCTTCGAAATCCTATGCCTACCCTGGTCAATTCGACCGTCGATCTGGTAGCCAAGACGGCGACCCCGCTGGCACTGATTGCATTGGGAGCAGGTTTTCAGGGACGGAAAGCACTTAAAAAGATCCGTCCTACCATCGGCGCATCCGCTTACAAGCTTGTGATCCAGGCTGCAGTATTTATCCCGATCGCTGCTGCGATGGGATTCCGCGGAGAAAAGATGGTTGCGATTGTCATTATGCTTGCGGCACCGGCAACCCCGAGCTGCTACATTATGGCAAAGAATATGAACAACGATGGTACGCTGACGGCAAGTATTGTCGTGGCGACTACGTTGCTTGCTTCGGTCACATTGACGGCATGGATATTTATTGTAAAATCGCTGGGCTGGATAGGTTGATTTGGAGGATGAAACATGGATATCACAGGGAAAAAACTATTTGTAAAAGCACTTCGTGAAGAAGGTGTTGATACGGTGTTTGCGTATCCCGGCGGTATGGTCACGGATGTACTTGACGAATTGTATCGTCTGGGTGACGGCATCCGTCTGATCCTGCCAAGACATGAGCAGGCGTTGGCACATGAAGCCGAAGGATATGCAAGAGAAACCGGAAAGCCGGGCGTATGCCTTGTAACCAGCGGTCCAGGTGCGACAAATACAGTTACAGCGATTACC
>CADBRG010000320.1 GCA_902797015.1 uncultured Lachnospiraceae bacterium | reverse complement strand
TTTACCTCCTGTGGTGATCGCGAATTTCTTCTCCCACGAAAACCTTTAGTCTTCTACAACAACGCCCATGCTTCTGCAGGTACCTTCGATCATGCTCATGGCAGATTCGATGTTTGCTGCATTCAGGTCCGGCATTTTTGTCTCAGCGATCTCACGGATCTGATCCTTTGTGATCTTTGCGACTTTTGTTCTGTTCGGCTCACCTGATCCTGACTGGATCTTGCATGCCTTTTTGATCAGAACCGGTGCCGGCGGTGTCTTTGTAATGAAGCTAAAGCTTCTGTCAGCATATACTGTGATTACGACCGGAATGATCGTATCACCCATGTCCGCCGTTTTTGCATTAAACTGCTTGGTGAATTCCACGATGTTAACACCGTGCTGACCAAGAGCGGGACCGACCGGCGGGGCCGGAGTTGCTTTTCCGGCAGGGATCTGCAACTTAATAAACCCTTCTACTTTTTTTGCCATTTTCATAGCCTCCTTTATAAAAGATAACTGCGGTTGACACACAGAATCTAACAACTTTTAGAGCTTCTGAACATCCTCGAAGCTGATCTCGACAGGTGTTTCACGGCCAAACAGTTCGACATTGATCGTAACGATCTGCTTGTTCATGTCCATCTTGCGGACGATTCCTACCGTATCACGCCATACACCGGCGATAACCTTAACGGAATCACCTTCTGCATAATCGATGACCAGATTTTCCACTTTAATGCCAAGAGGACGCATCTCTGCTTCTGTCAACGGAACGGGCTTAGATCCCGGACCGACGAATCCCGTCACACCTCTGGTATTGCGCACAACATACCATGTATCATCATTCATGACCATGTTGATCAGAACATATCCCGGAAACATTTTCTTCTGCACCGGCTTTCTCGCTCCGTTTTTGAGCTCGATCACGTCCTGCATCGGAACACGCACTTCAAGGATCTCATTCTCCAGATGACGGTTCTCAATCTTTTTCTCAATGTTCGCTTTTACTTTATTCTCATAACCGGAATAGGTGTGAACTACATACCAATGCGCTTCAGCCATATATGCATCTGCTCCTTTCTACGGTCAAAGATTGACTAGGAAATCCATGCCCTGCTGAATACCGAAATCCAGCGCAGCAATAATAATGCCCAGGATCACTGAGACAATGATTACAGCCACAACCTGCTTAAACAGCGTGGGCCGGTCCAGCCAGGCGATTTTGGAAAACTCAGATTTCAGTCCGGCAAACCATGCTCCTCTTTCGGCTTTTTCGCTTTTCTCTTTTCCCATTACTTTGTTTCCTTATGAAGAGTATGCTTTCTGCAGAATCTGCAATATTTTCTTACTTCCATACGATCCGGATGATTTTTCTTTTCCTTTGTCAAATCGTAGTTTCTCTGCTTACACTCTGTGCAGGCCAATGTGATCTTAACACGCACGGCTTCCACCTCCATCCAATTCTATTTTTAGGCATAAAAAAAAAGACTATTTGCTTCTTTAGCCACACTACTATACCATATGGAAAAAGCCGCGTCAACCAAAAAAGTTGCGCGGCTTCTCTTTATTGTTTTCCGTTCCTGTCAATCTTTTCCCGGATCTGCTGCATGCGCCGGTCTAACTGATTGACCATGTCGGCACTGATCGAAAGCTCCTCGATGATCGTTTCTTCGTTTTCGATATCCTTCTTATATTTGAGCTTATGCTCAAGGCTCGCCCAGAAGTCCATCGCGATCGTTCGAAACTGCACTTCAACACGGCGGAGCACCTTCCCCTCCAGCATAAATACCGGGATCTCAATGATGATATGAAGACTGCGGTAGCCATTCGGCTTCGGATTCGCGATATAATCCTTTTCCTCCACAAGCGTCACATCGTCCTGCTCTACCAGGAAATCACGCAGCTTATAAATATCATCGATAAAGGAACATACGACACGAATCCCTGCGATGTCATGCAGGTTTTCACGGATGCTTTCCACTGTAAACGGATACCCGCGCCGCTCCATCTTTTCATAGATACTGATGGGCGATTTCAAACGCACCTTGATCGATTCAAACGGATTTCTGTCTGTCCGGAGCGACATCTCCGCATTCAAGACATCCAGCTTGGTCCTGACCTCTGAGATCGCGCACTCATATTCCATCATCAGTTTGCGGAAATCTTCAAACTGATTGTGCATGACAAGAAGCCGTTGAACATCTTCGATTGTCGTCCCGTTTATATTCTGGAAATCCAGCTTTACTACATCTTCAGACTCATACAGGTCCGGTTTTCTTTTTTCATCACTATAGCTCATGATATCACCTTTAACGTTTTCCGGATCAATCCCATTCACATATGAATCCGACATGATCCGTTCCGTAAAATCCTACGGTGTCTAACTCTTCCTGGTACTGCTTCTGAACCGCCTCCAGCTGTTGCTGCTGCCCCGGTGTCAGCGGCGTGGTCTGCTGGGTCTCTGCCGCAGCTGCTGTATTGTTCGCCGGATTCTGTCCCTCGGCAGTTTGCGCCGCAGCTGCTGCTTCCTGCGCCTTCTTCGCCTCTTCCTCTGCCTTCTGGATCAGTTCAGGCTTCTCCACCTGATAAATATTGTCGACCGGTGCAACTCTCCACGCAAATGCCTTGCTGTCTGTAACCTTCGGATCTGCATCCTTTAAGATCTGCAGACAGGTGCCACCCGCCGTAAGGCCCTCACCGCCCGGTTGTTTCACATCCCAGTTGGTATAGGCGAATTCTTCGCCGGTGATCCACACATACGACTCTCCCGAGGCATAACCGCCCAGCCAGTACTGATGCATACTGCCATCCTTGATCACCGATTCGATAAACTTCTGTTCTCCTTCCGTATTGATGCAGACCAGATGTCCGCCCATGGATTCACAGAATGCCTTTGCTTCCTCCCATGTCTTTCCGGAATCCACGCAGAGGTAGCTGTGTCCTTCATAAGATTCCAGATCGGACTCATGTATCTTCAGAAGATCACTGCGCATGTTCAGCAGGTTTGCACTCTTTGTGTCATACCAGGAAACAATGTCAGTCCCCACATTTTCCGTAAACCACTGCCGCATGTCTTTATCCGTTGATACCAGACCGTGCAGCAGATACTCCCCATGCATCCTGCCAAACAGCAGATACTTGGAATATGCAATATAAGCCTCTCCTGTGCTTTCTTGTAATGTTCCGGCAGACTGCTCCTTCTGGATCTGTCCTGCCAGAGCATAGATCGTCTGCTCAAGGATCCGGTCAATCTGCGCCTGTGCGATCAGTTCGCTCACACTATGCATGCAGCTTGTCAGTTCCGGTTGTGGCAGTGTCGTCATGGATGCGATGTTCTGTTTCATATCCTGCCGGATCGAAACCAGTCCAAACAGCCTTTCCGCCTCATCGATCATCCGTGCGAACTCTGCATCATTTGCATAGTCCTCTGAAGCTTTTGCCGCATCAAAGAAAACCGCATTTAACCATCGGACATCGTAATCACTTCTGGTCGCATTGGAAAATCCCTGGTATGTCTTAAGCCGGATCTGCATCGCTTTTTTTGCTTCTGCAAGAAGCACATCCGCCTGTTCTTTCAGTGCGCCCTCGCTGTTAGCGGATATGGTCGTCAGCAGATTGTCAAAATCCGCATAGGTCTCTGCCATGACTTCGAAGACAGCCATGCTCTCGGCCCATTCATAGCCGGTTTCCGTACCGTTTTTGATCAGGTTTGTGATATTGTTCAGGTCATCCCGCAGGGACTCCATCCCCGGACTGCGTCCGGCCAGGCGGTCTACGACCGCTTTCCGCATGATCTCCTTTTCAAATTCCGCATCAGCTAAGGCATGCAGATTATCAAACGTCAGCTCGGATGCATATTCCGTCTTGCTCTCATCCAGATCCGTCAGGACCATTCCTTCCATCAGGATCTCATAATAATCGGCATCCTCTACGGCAAACGTTTCCTCCGTCAGCTCATGGATCGGCTGATAGCAGATTGCATCTGCATTCTGCGGTTCGAGTGCTTCGGCCACCTTCCAGTAATTATAGTTTTCCGGAAGCAGCAAAAGATGCTCTGCCATTCCGTCACGATACCATGTCAGATAATCCTTCAGGTCATTGCCGGCCGGGGTCTGTAAAGAGCCGGTTGAAACCGTGATCTCACTTGCAAGGAGTGCCGCATCTGCTTCACTCTGCTTTTCCGACCATCTTCCGCTGACTGCGGCAGTCTCACCCGTCTGGTACAGGTAACCAAGTGCCAGCTGTCTGAAGAATCCTTCCTTCACCGTTTCCTGCGATACCTCTTCTACCGAAAACGTATAATCTTTTTTATAAGCAGGGTGTCCGGAGACCAGAACCTGCAGATCATTGACGTTCAGCTCCGCGAGTGGTCTTTCCGATTCTTTCTGAAGGCGCGAAAAATCCGGCGCGGACACCAGTATCACGGTGTTCCCGTCATCATCTTTTCCCTGCTCTCTGTATTCTTGCGCAAAAGACGCAAAATATTCTTCCCGGGTCAACTCCGTCCGCTGGATCCATCCGATCGAGTTACCGGTCAGCGCAAGCGCGACGGCAATGACCGCTATGATAAGTGCGATGCGTTTTCCCATACGTACATCCTATCATCAAATCTCATCGATCAGGCCTTTCAGCCCTTTCTCATGATAGAGTTCCTTATAATAACCCAATTCATCCCGGATCAGTGCATCGATCGCTTTCATTCCCATCAGCTCAACCGGTGCCTTATCATCCGTAAAAATATAGCTGCCTCCCTGATACGGTTTCATGCCAAGCCGCACCTCTTCCATCATCAGATTCAGCTGCGCGGAATCTGTCTTTGCCGGTGCATCCAAAAAGGCATCGATCACATCCGGATCATCACAGGCAAACAGTTCCCTGTTCGTAGAGCCCTTTACATCCGCACAGGCCACATCTAAAAAGACGGAGTCGATCGTATCAGAAAGGTATTCATTAATATTTCCCTCTTCATCGGTGTGCATATTCATATTGACGACCATGACACCACCGGGCTTTAAATGTTCTTTCACGAGCTGGAAGAATTCAACCGAGCTCATCTGAAACGGAATGGTGATGTCCTGATAAGCGTCTACCATGATCACGTCATACTGTTTTTCATCCGCATATAAATAGGCACGTCCGTCATAGGTCGTAACCGGGATCTCCTCAGACAATTCAAAATATTCGTGTGCGAGATCCGTAATCGATTCATCGATCTCCACACCTTCAACAGACACATTCGGAAAATACTCCGCCGTCTGCTGCGCAAACGTCCCGGTCCCCATGCCAAGCACAAGGAGTGATGCATCCTGCTTCTTTGCCACCTGTGCCATGACCGGTGCCGCAAGCGCATAATCATAATACATCCCCGTCAGTCCGCCCTCTTTCATCCGGACAGACTGAACGCCAAACAGTACGTTTGTCGACAGAATTGTGCTTTTCTTGGTATCTCTGACCTGAAGATAATTGTAAATCGACTCTCCTTCGTAGGCCAGGTCCTTTTCCCAAAAAGCAAAACTGTCTGAATTCCCGAAAATGCTGCAGACGATAAACGCTGCCACTGCAATGACACTCATCCGTCTGCCGCCTTTTGCCGATATAAAATAGATCAGCGCGATCACCAGCAGGATTCCGGAAAACAGCAAAAATGTAACTGCAGTCCCGACTGCCGGGATCGTTACAAACGTCGGAAGAAACGTACCGATGATGCTTCCGACGGTATTACATGCTCCAAGCGATCCGACAACGCTTGCATTATGGTCCAGATTGCCGGTTGCAAACTTCACCAGAGAAGGCGTTACGGTTCCCAGAAGAAACAGCGGAAACACGAAAATGATCATACACGCCAAAAATGCTGCCCAGATCAGGAGGTTTGTGTTGATCGCGATGATCAAAACTCCCGTGATTCCGACGATCACATATTTTCCCAAAACAGGAATGAGTGCGATCCATACCGCCGCGATCAGCATTCTCTTATACAGTCGGTCCGGCTCCGGATACCGGTCTGCCATCCGGCCGCCCCATACATTACCGAGCGCCATCGCGATCATGATCGTTCCGATGATGATCGTCCAGACAATTTGCGATGAACTGAAATAAGGCGCCAGCAGTCTGCTGGCACCCAGTTCCACAGCCATCACTGCCATTCCCGCAAAAAACTCTGTCACATAAAGGTATCCTTTTTTGTGAAGAATTTTCGGAACAGCTTTTGCCTGATTATTGCTTTCTTCCTGACCTAAAAACTCTGTCATCGTTTCTGTTTCACTTTATCATCCGGCATCAATCCGCCTGCAGATACCCCGCAAGCTGACTCATAACAGTATCTGCCGCTTCTTCTAAGCTGCATCCCGTCGTATCGATCGTGATCTCCGGATTCTCCGGAATCTCATAGACCGCTGTAACCCCGGTAAAGTTCGGAATCTCACCCCGGCGTGCTTTCTGATAAAGTCCTTTCACATCACGCCGTTCACATTCTTCTAACGGCGTGCTCACATATATCTCGATAAAGTTCTCGGAGCCGATAATCTCACGTGCCCGTGCACGGTCTCTCTCATACGGAGAAACGAATGACGCGATCACGATCAGGCCCGCATCGTTCATCAGGCGTGCCGCCTCTGCAACACGGCGGATATTCTCGATCCGGTCGGCTTCCTTAAATCCCAGATTCTGATTCAGCCCCTTCCGGACATTATCGCCGTCAAGCGTCATCGTATGCTTACCTTCCGCAAACAGACGTTTCTCGATCTCATTTGCCAGAGTAGACTTACCGGATCCCGAAAGGCCGGTCAGCCAGATCGTGCGTGCCTTCTGTCCTTTCTGGTTCTCTCTAAGTGTCCGGTCAATATCCATCTCATAAGGAACGATATTGTCTGCACGGCGAAGCGGATGCAGGATCGTACCGCAGGCAGATGTCATATGTGTCACACGGTCGATCAGAATAAATCCGCCCAGTGCACGGTTCTGTTCGAACACGTCAAACACCAGCGGTGTTGCAACTGAGATATCACAGACTGCAAGCTCGTTTTTCCGGATCGCATCTGCCGGAACCTGATTCCCCGTATTCACATCAATACGGTATTTGATACTCATCACCGTCGCGGAAACCTTTGCTGTGCCAAGACGCAGCAGATAATTATGTCCGGTCAAAAGCTTTCCGTCATCCATCCAGAGAAGCTGTACGGTAAACATCGTGCCGGTACGTGTTTTTGCATCTTTGATCAGAACACATCCGCGCGAAACATCGATTTCTTTATCCAGACAGATGGTAACCGGCTCGCCTTTCCCTGCTTCATCCACATCTTCTCCGGCGCTTAAGATCTTTGTTACGCAAGCCGTCTCTTCTGACGGAAGTACACGAATCTCATCGCCCACTGCGACTGCTCCGGTTTCAATCTGTCCCTGGAATCCGCGGAAGGTATGATCCGGTCTGCTGACACGCTGTACAGGCATTGTAAATCCCTGCTCTCTGTCCGCCTTTTCCACATCAATCTCTTCAAGATACTGCAAAAGTGTCGCTTCCTGATACCAGAACATCCGTGACGAACGCTCTGTGATATTGTCTCCTTCTGTCGCGGACACGGGAATGATCTGGATCGAATCATATTCAAACTCTGCCGCCAGAATACGGATCTCCTTTTTGATCTGGTCGAACCGCTTCTGATCATAATCCACAAGATCCATCTTATTCACTGCAAACACAAAATGCCTGATGCCCATCAGTGCACAGATTCTTGTATGACGTCTGGTCTGGATCAGAACACCCTGTGAGGCATCTACCAGGATCACTGCCAGGTCTGCAAAGGAAGCACCTACCGCCATGTTTCTGGTGTATTCTTCATGCCCCGGTGTGTCTGCTACGATAAACGACCGGTTCTCGGTCGAAAAATAACGATATGCCACATCGATCGTAATTCCCTGCTCACGTTCAGCCATCAGTCCGTCTAAAAGCAGAGAATAATCTACCTTTCCTCCACGGGAACCGACCTTACTGTCAAGCTCAAGTGCCTGTTCCTGATCCGTGAACAAAAGCTTTGCATCATAAAGCATATGACCGATCAGTGTGGACTTTCCGTCATCCACACTGCCGCATGTGATGAATTTTAATAAGCCTTTTGACATAATCTACTCCTTTTATTTCGCAAGCCCGGAGCGTCGTGCTCTCGCACTCTCCCGCTCCTCGAAAATTCGCAACTCCGGGCATACCCTACGTTGCTCATTTCCGGCATTCGCCAAATACAGCCTTATTCCTGCAAGCAGGAAAAGCCTGTTATTTTGCTCATTGCTTGCGCTAAAAGTATCCCTCTCTCTTTCTCTTTTCCATACTTGCGGAACCGCCGTCTTTGTCGATCACCCTGCTGGTCCGCTCTGACTCTACGGCTGACAGGGTCTCTTTGATGACGGAATCGATATCCGTCGCCTGTGACTCTACACCACCTGATAACGGATAACATCCAAGCGTACGGAAGCGTACCATTTTCATCTGCGGTTTTTCACCGGGATACAAACGCATGCGGTCATCGTCTACGAGGATCAGATTTCCGTCACGCTCTACGACCGGACGCATCGCCGCAAAGTACAGCGGGACAATCGGGATATTCTCCCGCCGGATATACTGCCAGATGTCTGCTTCTGTCCAGTTTGAGATCGGGAAGACACGAATAGATTCACCCTGGTTGATCTCGGTGTTGAAAAGCTTCCACATTTCCGGGCGCTGGTTTTTCGGATCCCAGGCCTGTTCCGAATTCCGGAAAGAAAAGATGCGCTCTTTTGCGCGGCTTTTTTCTTCGTCTCTTCTGCCGCCGCCGAATGCTGCGGTAAAGCCATACTTTGTCAGAGCCTGCTTCAATGCCTGCGTCTTCATGATGTCCGTATATGCAGCGCCGTGGTCAAACGGATTGATCCCCTGTGCCAGACCTTCTTCATTGATATACTCAAGCATCTCGATGCCGAGTTCCTTTGCCCGCCGGTCTCTGAATTCGATCATTTCGCGGAATTTCCATGTCGTATTTACATGTAAGAAAGGGAATGGCGGTTTTTCCGGATAGAATGCCTTCATCGCCAGATGCAGCATGACCGATGAGTCTTTCCCGATTGAATACAGCATAACCGGTTTTTCGCATTCTGCCGCCACTTCTCTGATAATATAGATTGCTTCTGCTTCAAGCTTGTCTAAATGAGATAATGATTTCATTTTTGATACTCCAGAAAATATTTTCTACCAGTTTATCATGAAAGGATTATTTGTGCAAAAAATATATCTATTACAGTTTAATGGTCACAAGGAATGACTGCTCATCTGTTGTCGACAGTTCCAGTTCCCCGTGATGTGCACGGATGATCTCCTCAACGGAAGGAAGACCGATCCCGTGCGAATTCGACTCCGTATTGCGTGCTGTATCAGAACGATAAAACCGCTCTGTCAGATTAGGCAGTTCTTTCCGCGAAATATGCGTCACTGTGTTAAATACGGATAATATGATCCGATTTCCTTTCATGAAAAGCTTTAACCGGATCACGCCGTTATCGTCAGAATATTTAATCGCATTGTCAAGCAGGATTCCCGTTACATGACGGATGGCCTTCGCGTCACCGTGATAGGTCAGCATTGGCTGTACGTCGTATCTGTATTTCTTGTTTTTAATCTCTGCCATCTGCACAAAGAGCTGCGCTTCTTCTTCTACGATATCAGAAATCGGAAAATCCACCCAGGTCTCGCGATTTTCCTTTTCCTGCAGTCGTGCCAGGAGGAGCATCTCTTCGATCATCTCTGACATTTTTCCCGACTGCATCCGGATATCATTGACCCATCGGTCTTCCGGATAGATTCCCGACAAAACATCTGCATCTGCCCGGATTACAGTCAACGGTGTCTTTAAGTCATGACTGATATTGGAAACAAATCGTTTTTGTGACTCATATGCCTGTTCATATGGGCGCACCATCCAGCGCGACATCCGAAACATGATCAGCCAGGAGACGCCCAGCGCGATCAAAGCGATCTGTACCAGGTTCCTGATCGAGTCATGGAGCTGTGTCAGACTCCGGGAACCTTCAACAAACACCATGCGGCTTCCGTTTGCGATCTCCTTTTTCTGAAACCGGCAATCCTCGCAAAACCCTTCTTCCTCATCCCCGGAATAAGCGTTTACTGTGATCTTCTCCATTTTATCCTGCACGCTGTCATCGGATACCGATGAAATATAACAAAGCGTACCCGTCTCATCAAATTCCGCCACCCAGAAAACAGGCAGGCCCTGCGCCGGCAAAACAGCTTCCTGTGGAATCTTCATCCTGCCACGCACCAGATAATCTGCTTCTACAGAAGCAATATGCTGATCCAGACGGTTAACCATCTTATGGTAATCGGATATCCCGATGCAGACCACCAGCATCACTAAAATGATCCCGATCGCTGTCATAGATGTCAGCAAAAATCTTTTTCGGATCTTACGCGTCATCTACGACCTCCAGCGAGTATCCTGTGTTGCGGATCGCAACGATCGATATATTCGAATCCAGCGCTTTCAACTTCTTTCTCAGATAAGAAATATAGGTCCAGATCACACTCGAATCCACACTCTCTTCTCCGGTCCAGACAATCTCCCTGAGACGCTCTAATGTCACCATACGCGTTGGCTGTACCATTAAAAGCTCCATCATCCGGTATTCCTTGTTTGACAGGATATGATTCCCATGCTTCGATGACAGCTCGTGTGTTGAACGATTCAACACCGTGTTCCCGACAGAAAGAATGGAATCGGGAAGTCTCGCCTGTCTTCTTGTCATCGCACGGATCCTTGCCCAGAGTTCCTGCGGATCAAACGGCTTTGTCAGATAATCATCCGCGCCAAAATCCAGGCCCTGGATTCTGTCTTCTACTTCTGCTTTTGCACTCAGGATCAGAATCGGCGTCACATCTCCGCTCTTTCTGATCTTTTTCAGGACGGTAAACCCATCCTCTTTCGGGATCATCAGATCCAGAACGATCGCATCGTACCCGCCTGACAGAGCAGCTTTCAACGCATCTTTTCCGTCATAAACTGTATCCACCAGACATCCTTTATCTGTCAGGATCGTTTCCAGCGCACACGCCAGAGATTTTTCATCTTCTACCAATAACAAACGCATGATCGTCTCTCCTTAAAACCTTGAAAGACATCTCCGAAAGGATCTGTATTACTGCTTTAATTTCTCTGTAAAATCTGCCATTGCCTCAGATATCTTAATCTGCTGCGGGCAGACTGCTTCGCAACTTCTGCAGCCGATGCATGCAGACGGTCTCTTGTCCTTCGGCACAGATGCAAGCGCCATCGGTGCCAGGAATCCACCACCTGTAAAACCATGTTCATTATACAGCTCGATCAGCCACGGGATATCCAGTTCCTGCGGACAATGGCTGGTACAATAATGACACGCCGTACACGGCAGCGTCTTCGTCTGAAGCATCCGGTCTGCCATCGAAAGGACTTCATTCCATTCCTTTTCAGAAAGCGGTGCATCTGTATTAAAGGTTGCGATGTTCTCCTTCATCTGATCATAATCAGACATACCGGATAAGATCATCGTCACTTCCGGAATGCTCTGCAGGAAACGGAATGCCCACGCCGGAACAGTTTCTTCCGGACGCAGAGATGCCAACAGCTTCGTCTCCTCATCATTTAACTTCGCCAGGCGTCCGCCGCGCAGCGGCTCCATAACCCAGACCGGAAGGTTCCACTCTTTTAACAGCTCAATCTTGCCCTTTGCATCCTGGAAGGTATAGTCAAGATAATTCAGCTGAATCTGACAAAATTCCATATCTGCTCCGTATGCTTCCAGGAAACGTCGCATAACCTCTACACTGCCGTGTGCAGAAAAACCAAGATGGCGGATCTTGCCTTCTTTCTTCATCTCTTTCAGATAAGAAACAATGCCATACTTCGCATCATCCAGGTATGCATCGATGTTCAGCTCACAGACATTGTGCACCAGATAGAAATCAAAATACTCCACCTGACATTTTTCGAGCTGTTTTGCAAAAATTTCTTTTACCTTCGGCATATTGGAAAGATCATAGCCGGGGAACTTCGTGGCAAGATAGAAGTTTTCACGCGGATATTTCTTCAAAGCTTCTCCCATTACCAGCTCAGAATTCCCGTCATGATATCCCCATGCGGTATCATAGTAATTGATGCCGCTTGCCATGGCATAATCCACCATTTCCTGCGTTTTTTCTTTGTCAATCTTACTGTCATCCCCGTCAATGACCGGAAGCCGCATCGCGCCCATTCCCAGTGCAGACAGTTCCATGTCCTGAAAAGTTTTGTAAATCATGTGCCTCTCCTCTTTTTCGTAACCTGTACTCAAAACCTCTTTTGGTATTTCTTCACAAACCGTATAACGGATCATATGCTTCGGAATGCCAAGACGTTTCGCGATCCAGGCCCAGATGGTCGGATTCGACGTCTTCCAATCCACCTGCTGCTCCTGCTCCTTCGCCTCATTTTTATCTTCCAGCAATTCCGAAGGGATTTCCCTGATCAGACTCGCGCCTCTTCTTGCACGGCGTCCCCGTCTGCCTTTTGTGCTCTCTTCCACCTCTAAAAAGACCAGATCATCTCCCGTTTCGTTCTCACCGGCCGGACTTACTCCCTGTGGACGCGCCTCTTCAAAAACCTCGAGCAGATCATCTGTTCCGACGCAGGCAAAATTCCGCTTCCACCGGTCCTTCAGCAACCGTTCCAGCTCATCCAGATCGATCCGGATTCCCGTCACTTTCAGAAAACGCTCCGATCTTCCCCGGATAGAATAATTTCCCTGTTCCGAGCAGACGGCCAGATCACCTGTTTTCAGGACACCTTTATTTTCATCTCCCCGAAGGAGATCGGCGGTGTTTCCGGCATATCCAAGAGAAACGTTTTCTCCATAAAAGACCATCTCTCCGGTCTGCTTTCCGTCCCTGATCACATGTCCGGATTTGTCGATCCGCTCCATTCTGCCAAATGCATCCGGTCTGCCGATCGAGTCCATCACCTTATGACAATCTCTGCTGCCAAGGTGTGCCATAAAACCGCAGCTTTCTGTCTTTCCGTAGAAAATCATAAGACGTACGCCGCGGATCGCTGCCCAGTCTGCGAAGTTCTTTTGTAATCCCGGCGGAAGTGCGCCACCGGAGATCAGCAAAGTCCGAAGCCCCGGTATGTGCATTTTATCAATGTGCATCCTCCATAACATCTGACAGGTATGTGGGAATGCGCAAAGTGCCGTTGCTTCCTCATCATGAAAAAACTGCCAGAATCCGCGTTCCGTCACACTGCGCTCCGTGAGCAGGATCTGCGCCCCGCGCAGAATATAGCTGTGCAGTATGGTCAGCGGGAAGGATAAATGAAACGGCAGATTTGTGATCAGCCGGTCGCCGCCTACGATCTTTTGTACCATGGCCGCGCTTTCCGTCCCGGCCTGAAGATTTTCTTTGGAATAACGGACCATCATCAGGCTTCCCGTCCGGTCCGAGACCGGCACAAGCATTGCCAGTTCCGGCGACATGACAGGGCCTGCCTTTCTGATTCCAAGCAGGCAATAGCCTTCCCCGCTCCAGAGCTCTTCACCGTCTCTGATCTCCGTTTTCCTGTTTTCCGGCAGAAATACTGCATTAATGCGGTAAGCTGCCATAAACTCCCTTAAAAAGCCTGCCGTTACATGTTCATCCATCAGGATCGGCACCATGTTTTTGCGGAGCAGTCCCAGATGCATCGCGATCGCCGGTACACAGTTTTTGCAGAGAATCAAAACAAGGCTGCGCGGCATCAGCTTATCTGTCATCTGATCCTGCAGCTTATAAATATCCCGGTATGTGTAGCGCTTATGCGTCTCCGTGATGAACATCGTGCGCTCTGCGTATTTTTCCTCTATGTCAAAAAACATGCGTTTCCCTTTCGGTTATTTTTGCATTTATCATAACATAAGTGTTTTCAAAAAAGAATTTTTGTTTTGGTCAGATTGAAAGGAACGACTGCAGGTCCCTCGTGATTTCATGCCGTCTGTCTTTTGTAAGCAGAAGTCTCTGATACTTGTCATAGGCATCATTTCCACACTCACTGACAAATTTCAGTGTATGGTATCCGGCCGACAGTTCAGACAGGAACAATGCCATCTCCTGCGATTCTCCGTAAACCGAAGCAAGAAACGCAAGTGCATTGGTCAGATGCGCCCCGGTCCATTCAATATTCTGCTGGCGGGCATCTTCCCGTTTTGCAAACCATTCCCCGACGAAAACCATATCTGCCGGTTCTCTGTCTGCCGCCCGCAATGACACGGCATGCAGAAGTTCTTCCAATACTGCCAGCACACGTCTCCGGACGCCTTCTTCCTCGCGGTCCAGCAAATGTGCTTCCTTTTGTTTTTCAAACAGCGCCCGTCCGTCAGCGATCTCAGAAGAAAGCAGCGCCAAAATCTGCGTCGTCTCTTCCTCTGTTCCTGCATCCCTGCCTGCAGCAACCGCTGCCTTGATTTGCTTAAGCACTGCAAAAACCGCTTCCTGCACGCTTCTCTCTCTGTCATAGAGACGACACTCCTGATTCAGACGGTCTGTCAAAAGTCCGATCATGCTGAGCTTTTCATCAAAAGGTGCCTGGCGCAGCACATCGGCATCAACCGATGCTGTGCCTTCCATGATGTCATCCACATGATAGATCTCGCGGTATTTCTGATACAGATCATAATAAACCGAAAAGCTGGCCGCGATCTCCTCATCCTGCAGGTACTGAATGATCAGGCCCTTTGTTACCGGAAGCTCTAAATCTTCATAAACGGTAAGGATCCGCGAAAGATCCTCCCATCCTCTGGCTGTCACGAAATGTTTCCCGGAAAGGTCTGTGCGGATCGAATAAAAGTGTTCTTTACGGATCTCCAGATAAGCCATGATCGCGCCGTGCACGCCGGCCCGGTACGCATATTCTTTCCATGCAGGATAATCCTCCTGGATATCGATCCGTTTCACGCGGTCAAGCGTTACGATATCAAAATCCCGTACAGACTTATTGTATTCCGGCGGGTTTCCTGCCGTTACGATCAGGAATCCTTCCGGCAGATGATGTGCGCCAAAGGTCTTATACTGCAGGAACTGAAGCATTGTCGGCGCAAGCGTCTCCGAAACACAGTTGATCTCATCAAGGAACAAAATCCCCTCTTTGATCCCTGTCTGTTCGATCCTGTCATAGATCGAGGCGATGATCTCACTCATCGTATATTCTGTCACGGAACGTTCTTTCCCGTCGTACATACGCGTCGCGATAAACGGGAGCCCGATCGCACTCTGTCTGGTATGGTGCGTGATCGTATAGGCAATCAGATTGATGCCGCAGGCATTCGCAGCCTGTTCCAGGATCGCTGTTTTTCCGATTCCGGGCGGTCCCATCAAAAGGATTGGCCGCTGTTTTTCCACCGGGATCACATACGCACCTGTTTCATCTTTTTTCAAATACGCCTTTACCGTATTGATGATCTCCTGTCTGGCTTCTTTGATGTTCATAACTCTTCTCCTGCTTTATCTGTCTGAGTCCGGACCGACATACAGCCGCTGGGCCCAATCAGGCACTTTCACATCCTCTTTGTCCCCGTCGCCCCAGAAAACAAATGCTGTTTCGTACGGTGTTGCTTTTTCCGGAAAAGTACCATACCCGTCCGTAAAATACAAAAGCCCTTTTAACGACTGCAGCGCACCCTTACACTGCATATCCTCCACCCATTGAAACACCGGGCGGAAATCGGTTCCGAATCCGCCGGAAACCTGAAACTGCTCCTGCCACGCTGCGATATCATCCAGTCGTTTGACCGGTATGCACCGCTGCACCTGATTATCGCATTCCACGATATAAATGTCTACTGAACGAAAAAAACTCTCCTCCGATTTCAGGATGGAGACCGTCTCATTTACAAATTCCTGCACCAGCGCCGGCTGACACGATGCCGATGTGTCGATCGCCAATACCAGTGTTTCTACCTTTTTGCTCTCACAAAACTCATTTTCTTCAATCAGCGGCATATTGCCGTACAGTGAGAGTCCGTAATAATAAAAATGATAGTCAAATGAGTCCGGATCAATCTTCGTCTCTTCCCGCAACACGGAAAACCGCTCCAGCCATTTCCGGTAATCTGTCCGCTTTCTGTAAACGACCCGCAGAATGCGCGAAAGCGATCCATATTCGTCTGCCGCTTCCGTCCCGGCAGACTCCAGATCTTCCTTCAGGCGCTTCGCTTTATCATTCCAGTCATCTTCGGGATTTGCGGACGGCCCGTCAGGATTCTCCTGCGGTTTTTCCTCTTCATCTTCCAGCCGTTCCCAGAAACTGTGATCATCCACCGAAAACTCCCTGCGCAGCTGTTCCTCTACATAATAGTCCTGCTTCTGTTCACAAAACCACGCGTACAGTTTCTCTGCAGTCAATACAGATACTTCTTTGGAAAGCTTTTGATACCAGCTTTCCCGCAAGTCGGACGGACAGACACGAACTGCATCCGAATCCATCGAGTCCAATACAGATTCTGCGGCAATGTCACAACAAAGATTCCACAGTCCGGGATCCTCATACTCCTTTGCATGATACATATGACGGAAGAGGCAATGCAAAAGCATATGTACATACGCCCGGTTGACCCGGTAAGGATGCGCCATCCAGGTACGGAACAGATGGTCGGGATGATACCGCAAAGAAATACCATCCGTTCCCACGCTCCTGGTCGAGACGTCCATCACAAATGACAGGCCGTCCAGCGCCGGCCCCAGAAAACGCATCGATAAAAACAGCTCTGTCCGGGACGCATCAAGGATGCGGTTTCCCATTTTTTCCAGTTCCTGCCTTTGCTTCATAATGTTTTGTCTCCAAATCCGCTCACAATTCAAACCTGCCTGCAGGCTTACGGATCTTTTTCTGCGCCTCCATCAGGCGTGCACTGATGGCCGTCGCTTTCAGTTCCGAAGCCAGGAGCAATCCGCTCTTAAGTGCATTTTCTCCGATCAGATCTCTTTTTGCAAGAAAGGTAATCACATCTTCTTCCTTGTTTCGGATCAGGTCAGAGAGCACCGTTTCCATTTCTGCATGCAGATACTCTTCATAATTTTTTTGTGCATACGCTGTAAGTTCATGCGGATACATCAAACGGTCCAGAGCGATCCTCGCCGCAGACGGTCCGTCGTAGGACGATGCTCTGACAAAGATCTCATCGTATTCCTGATAAAGGATCCCTCTGCCGGTCACGCATTCCCGGTACCGGTATCCCGCGCCCTCGATCTTGGTGTGAAAAGCTCTTGCGCGTGTATCCTCGATATAATCACTGAAATATTCCGGAAACGTCAGACAAATCGTCTCCCGCTCCGTATCCAGAACCAGACGCAGCATCCGGTCATTGTCCCCGAGCAGTGCTTTCACAAGGGCATAGTTTCCCCGGTTCAGATGAATATGGATTTCCGAAAGGTTTTTACAATGACGGATCACGCCGTCATAACAATCCTCGATCCCGTCATAAAGAGATATTCTTTGAAGATTCGCAGAATTGTAAAAGGCAAACCCCCTAAGCACCCTAAGCTGCTCAGGAAGGATTGCCTCTTTGATGTCTTCTCGCCAGGAAAATGCATTGCTTCCGATGCCGATGACCGTAAGTCCGTCAATCGAATCCGGGATCCGGAGCCGTGAGATTTCTCCCTCATAGCCCGTCACAAGTGCAAATGCATTTCCTTCTGTTTCTGTTTTTTCATACGTAAACGGCATATATTCTCCCGATTACTCAAAAAGTCGTCTTCCTGCCACTTTACGGATGATGCAAAGCACCAGGCCAGCGATCGCCGCATATGCGATCGGAATGATACGCATCTGATATATATTGGCGAACTGTGAGATCCCGATCATCTCTACCAGTT
>CADBRG010000319.1 GCA_902797015.1 uncultured Lachnospiraceae bacterium | reverse complement strand
TTCGGATGGATCATTCCCGATCCCTTACACATACCGCCGATTGTTACCTTGGTACCATCGACCATAAATGTAACGGCAACTTCCTTTTCTTTTGTATCCGTCGTCATGATCGCGCGCGCCGCACCGTTCGCCGCCTCTCTCGTATGCTTTAATTCCGGCGCCATGCTTTCGATCCCTGCACAGATCTTATCGATTGGCAGCTGCATCCCGATCACGCCGGTTGAAGCAACCAGTACAGCATCTTCTGATATATTCAGACATTTTCCTGCGGCCTTTGCAGTATCCCGGCAATAAGAGAACCCTTCCTGGCCGGTGCAGGCATTTGCAATACCCGAATTGATCACAACACAGCGTCCGACGCCTTTTGTTGATGTGATCTCACGATCCCAGAGGACCGGAGCAGCCTTCACACGGTTTGTAGTATAGGTACCCGCAGCATGTGCATCACATTCTGAATACAGCATCGCCATGTCATTTCTGTTCTGATATTTGATCCCGGCCGCCGTTGTCGCTGCCAGAAATCCCTTTGGGGCTGTTACGCCGCCTTCTATCATCTCAAACATGAATCTTTTCCTTCCTGTTTCTTGTATAATTTTCAAAACATCTCTCATTCTAATACACTATTTTGAGGAAGTAAAGGCTTTCTTTGCATATTTATGCATATTTATTCATGTTTTATGCATAAATTTGCACTTGATTCCCGTTTCCGTTTATAGTATGATGAAAACCATCTGAATAAACAATAACTAAAGCGAGGTATTTTACTATGAAAGAAAAAGTTGTTCTGGCCGATTCCGGTGGACTTGATACCACAGCCATCATTCCGTGGCTGAAAGAAAACTATGATTATGATGTAATCTGTGCCTGCATCGACGTAGGACAGGGCGAAGAGCTCGACGGTCTCGAGGAACGTGCGACCTATTCAGGCGCCAGCAAGCTTTACATCGTTGATATCGTAGATGACTTCTGTGACAACTACATTCTGCCGACCGTTCAGGCAGGTGCTGTATATGAGAACAAATATCTGCTTGGTACATCCATGGCACGTCCTGGCATCGCAAAAGCGCTTGTTGATATCGCAAGAAAAGAAGGCGCTGTTGCAATCTGCCACGGTGCAACCGGTAAAGGAAATGACCAGATCCGTTTCGAGCTTGGCATCAAGGCACTGGCTCCGGACTTAAAGATCATCGCTGCATGGCGTCAGGATTCCTGGACAATGCAGTCCCGTGAAGAAGAGATCGCATACTGCCAGGCACACGGCATCGACCTTCCGTTCTCTGCAGACCAGAGCTACAGCCGTGACAGAAACCTGTGGCACATCAGCCACGAAGGCTTAGAGCTTGAGGATCCGTCCGCAGAGCCGAACTACGATCATCTGCTTGTCCTTGGCGTAACACCGCAGAACGCACCGGATGAGGCAACTGAAGTAACCATGACCTTTGAAAAAGGCGTTCCGAAGACCTTAAACGGCAAGGAAATGAAGCTCTCCGATATCATCCGTGAACTGAATGACCTTGGTGGCAAGAACGGCATCGGCATCGTTGACATCGTAGAGAACCGTGTTGTCGGCATGAAGTCCCGTGGCGTATATGAGACACCGGGCGGAACCATCTTAATGGAAGCACACAAGCAGCTGGAAGAGCTTGTATTAGACCGTGCAACCATGGAGACCAAAAAACATCTGGCTGAGAAATTTGCACAGATCGTATACGAAGGCACCTGGTTCACTCCGCTGCGCGAAGCCATCCAGGCATTCGTTGAAAAGACACAGGAAACCGTAACCGGTGAAGTTAAGTTTAAGCTGTACAAGGGCAACATCATCAAAGCCGGAACCACTTCTCCGTACTCACTGTACAGTGAATCCCTCGCAAGCTTCACAACCGGTGACCTGTATGACCACCATGATGCAGAAGGCTTCATCACACTCTTCGGTCTTCCGCTCAAGGTTCGCGCAATGAAGATGCAGGAACTCGAGAAATAAAATTAATCCTGAAACATAAAAAAGAGAATTCGGCATTTCGTCGAATTCTCTTTTTTGTTCCATAACGATTGTATCTGTCTATAACCGCTCCGAATCCAGAATCACCGTGAACGGTCCGTCATTTAAGAGAGACACCTTCATATCGGCGCCAAAGCTTCCCGTCTGCAGATCCGGATATGTCTCACGGCACTGCGCTACGATATACTCATACAGCTCCTCTCCCAGTGCCGGTCCTGCCGCATGTACAAATGACGGCCGGTTGCCCTTTTTGCAATCCGCATAAAGCGTAAACTGTGAGATCAAAAGCAGGTTCCCGCCGACATCCGAAAGACCGAGATTCGTCTTTCCGTTTTCATCCTCAAAGATCCGCATATTGATCAGCTTATGAATCATCTTATCTGCAATCTCTGTCGTGTCATCTTCTCTGACCCCGATCAGAACCATAAAACCCTGTCCGATCTCACCGATCGTCTCTCCATCTACCACTACGGCTGCCTCTTTTACCCTCTGTATCACGAAACGCATATGATATGCCTCCTTGCATGTTTTTATTCAAATGTTATAATGATTGCAACATAGTTTCAAAACTTTTAACAGTATATCACAACGAGGGGATTCGGTGAAGAAGGAACGTAATTATCACGACAGCGTCAATATTAAAAACGAGAAAAAACTGCGGGAGCTCATTCATGAACTTCCTCATTTTTGTCTGGAATTCTTTATCGGCATCGAAGCCACGACTTCTTCCCGCACCCGGATCGCATATGCATATGACCTCGGTGTATTCTTCCATTTTCTGCATGAAAACAACGCAGTCTACCAGAAAATGGAGATCACTTCATTCCCTTTAACGATCCTTGAGGAGATCACACCACTCGACATCGAAGAATATATGCAGTATCTGAAGGTATACGAGCACAACGGCAAGGAATATACCAATGACGAGCGCGGCCAGATGCGAAAACTCGCAAGCCTGAGAAGCTTTTATAATTACTTTTTCCAGAAAGAGCTGATCACGAAAAACCCGGCACAGCTTGTCAAGATGCCGAAGATCCACGAAAAAAACATCGTACGTCTGGACATTGATGAAGTCGCCATGCTTCTCGATGAGGTAGAAAACGGCGACAGTCTGACGGAACAGCAAAAGCGGTTCCACGCAAAGACAAAAGCGCGGGATCTCGCAATGCT
>CADBRG010000318.1 GCA_902797015.1 uncultured Lachnospiraceae bacterium | reverse complement strand
GTCCCTGTTATTTTTTATTCACTGAATACCCGGCTTTTTCATATGCTTCATCTGTCAGATACAGAATCGTCCGGTCTTCATTCATGTGCCCTTCCGGCAATAATTGATCCACAAAGGACTGATGCAGATCTTTTCTGACAGCTTCGGGTGTCATATTTGCTTTTTCGGCAAGTTCTTCGACAGACACCTCTGTACGCTTCTCAATCCATCCGATATAACGGAAGAATCTTGCAAGGTATTTATATCGCCGCACACCAAAAGGAAAGCTGATACATCCTGTAACAAGCACCAGAATGCTCACATACAGGATCAGCTTATGCAGCATGGAGTTGCCGTCAGTCACAGCATAGGCAATCAGACCAAAGACTCCAAGCACGATAAAGTTCAATCCGAGTGAGATCGCGATTGAAACAGCTACGGTCGGAACGGCTGACAGAGGAAAGGCCCGTTCGGGGATCTCTTCTTCCTCTTCATTCTCATTTCCGTCTTTGTTCCAATCGTCATCATCATCCCAGAGAGACTGTTTTTTTCTAGGTTTAAACATCGACATATATCCCATGGGGAGATTATATAATAGATACCGGGAAAAGACAAATTAGTATTGGTTCTTATATGCCTTTTGAGAGCTGGATACGTGCTGATTTGACTTCTTTTGAGATTGACGCGTATTTTTCCGCTGTCAGTACATTTCAAAATGAAAGAACTGACAATTTGTAGGGTACCGCAACCGGAAAAGTACGTGTGAGAATATGACAACTAGATTTTTGACAGGTAGTGGAGCCGAAAAAGTACGTGATTAAATTAAAAAAAACGATTTTAACGGGTAGAACGGGTTGAATCCGTCGTTTATCAAATCGGCAAACACGAATTTCCCGTGCGCACATATTCAGAATATGTTATGATGTTTTTGTAGTAATGGGATAATAAGGAGCAACATATGTACCGAGAAATTGCAAAGCTGATCATGTACGGAGATCTTGACCATTCCAGTGTTCTTTATGAAATGGGTGAGATCTTTCGTGATTTTGACGAAAAGGAGAGTTCGCCCGCAAAGCTGACGCAAAAGGTGTACACGGCAGTGAAGCATCTTTTGGTGGTGGCAACAGATTATGGTTTTGATAAGAATCTTTGGCACAATTACCTGACATGGTTTTTCATTATGAATGAGAATCCGTTCTCTCTGACCTGTGAAAAGGTCGGGGCAAACAAGGGAAGTGTCAATCATTTTGCAACAAATGATTTTGCAGTCATGAAGGCGCTGTTTGATTATGATTTCAAACCGATCGAGGAAGCACTGGGGATTGACTGCTTCACGATGATCTCAAATTATCAGTCGATCCATAAAAAAGAGCTGATGTACAATCACAATGTCAGCGAAAAGGTGCAGGCGTTATCTGCAAAACTGGAAGAGGCAGATACAGCAGAAGACTTTTTCGATATTGTCACAGAATTTTACAAAGACTACGGTGTCGGCATGTTTGGTCTGAACAAGGCGTTTAGAATCCGGGAAACGACAGATGGAGATTTGAAATTCCTTCCGATCAACAACATGGATACCGTGATGCTTTCCGACCTGGTCGGATATGAGCTGCAAAAGGAAAAACTCGTTGAAAACACACGCGCGTTTGTCCGTGGGGCAAAAGCAAACAATGTCCTGCTTTACGGTGATGCCGGAACCGGCAAATCAACGAGTGTGAAAGCGATCGTCAATGAGTTCTATGATCAGGGTCTTCGGATGATCGAAATCTATAAGCATCAGTTTGGACAGCTTTCCAATGTGATCGCGCAGATCAAGAACCGGAACTATCGCTTTATCATTTACATGGATGACCTTTCATTTGAGGAGTTTGAGATTGAGTACAAATTCCTGAAAGCGGTCATTGAGGGTGGTGTCGAGACGAAGCCTGATAATATCCTGATCTATGCGACCTCAAACCGCAGACATCTGATCAAGGAAACCTGGAATGACAGAAACGATGTCGAGGTCAGCCAGGGAATGCATCGATCCGATACGATGCAGGAGAAACTGTCTCTGGTGGCACGCTTCGGCGTGACGATCTTCTATGGAAAACCGTCGCAAAATGATTACTTTGAGATCGTCAAACATCTTGCGAAAGAGGCAGGGATAGAAATGCCTGAAGACGAACTGCTTAGCGGAGCAAACAAGTGGGAGCTTTCTCATGGTGGTATTTCCGGCAGAACGGCAACACAATATGTGAACCACTTACTTTCAAGTTTGAGCGAATGATTGGCATGTCCAAATCAAAATGTGTAACTTGCGGATAGCATTTTTGTCAAAGAGAAAGGATGCGGAGTATGAAAGTCAGATTTATTGGTGCGGCTCATGAAGTGACAGGAAGCTGTCATATGATCACAGTTGGCGACAAACATTATCTGGTGGATTGCGGTATGGAGCAGGGTCCTGACCTGTACGAGAATCAGAAACTACCGGTCTCTGCGTCCGATATCGAGGCAGTGTTTCTGACACATGCCCATATTGATCATTCAGGACTAATACCACTGCTTTACAAAGAAGGATTCCGTGGTCAGGTTTTTGCGACCAATGCGACCTATCAGCTTTGTGTGATCATGCTCAAAGACAGTGCGCATATCCAGGAACAGGAAGCAGAATGGAAAAACAGAAAAGCCATGCGTGCAGGCGCACAAAAAATAGAGCCCATCTACAGTTTAGAGGATGCGGAGAATGCGCTGACATTGTTTGTACCGTGTCCCTACGACCAGGATGTGACAGTGAACGACATGATCACCCTGTGTTTTAGAGATGCAGGGCATCTTCTGGGTTCATCATTTATCGAGATCACTGTAAAAGAGGATGGAGAGACGACAAAGCTTGTTTTCTCCGGGGACCTTGGAAACGGCAACCGTGTATTGATCCGGGATCCGGAAGTGCCGAAGGAAGCAGATTATCTGTTTATCGAATCCACGTATGGAGACCGTCTGCATGACACACCGCCGGATTACGCGGTGGAACTGGCAAAGATTTTACAGATGACTTTCTCCAGAGGCGGAAATGTCGTCATTCCGGCATTTGCTGTCGGCCGTACACAGGAAATGCTTTATTATATGCGTGAAATCAAGCAGAGACAGCTTCTGCCTGAATTTGCGGGATTTAAGGTGTATGTCGACAGCCCGATGGCCGTAGAGGCAACCAATATCTTTAATCGGAACGTGCTGGAATGCTTCCGGGAGAAGGATGTAGAGCTGATCAGGCATGGCGTCAATCCGATCCGGTTTGCAGGTCTGGAGGTATCGATCACGAGTGACGACTCCAAAGCGATCAACTTTGTTGAGGAACCGATCGTTATCATTTCGGCATCCGGTATG
>CADBRG010000317.1 GCA_902797015.1 uncultured Lachnospiraceae bacterium | reverse complement strand
AGCGGGAAGAGCACGGTCATCCGCGCTGCCATGGGACTTCTGGGCGGAAACGGATTGGTGACAAGAGGTGACATATATTACAAAGGAATCAATATCCCGGATGCCGATTCCAAAACGCTTCGGACACTTCGGGGCAGTGAAATGGGTATGATCTTTCAAAACGCAGGTGCGTCTTTAAGTCCGATCCGGACCATTGGGGACCAGATGTATGAAAGTGTCCGTGCGCATGAGAAGGTCAGCCGTCGGGAAGTAGATGCGCGTGCGCTCGATCTGTTCGCCCGCATTAACCTGTCAGATGGGAGACGGATCCTGGAAAGCTATCCGTTTGAAATGTCGGGCGGTATGAATCAGCGGGTCGGGATTGTCATGGCGATGCTTTTGCAACCGGATCTTTTGTTTGCGGATGAGCCAACCAGTGCGCTGGATGTTACTGTGCAGGCACAGGTTGTCGAGGAACTGCTGAATTTGCGGGAAGCATTTGGAACTGCAATCGTCATTGTATCTCATAATATTGCCGTGATTGAAAAGATGGCAGACTCGATCGCAGTCATGAAGGATGGGGAGGTTGTGGAGTACGGACCGGCCAAAGACGTGATCCATGACCCGAAAGAAGACTACACCAGGCAACTGCTCGGGGCGGTACTTCGTCTGAAGACATGATCAGAAAAACAGCTAAGGTGATGGGAGAACGCCATGTCACATTTATTGGAAGTCAAAAACTTAAAAAAGACCTTTTTAAACAAAGGGCAGCAGGTGACGGCAGTTGATCACATCAGTTTCTTTGTTAACCGGGGGGAATGTCTCGGTCTGGTCGGTGAGAGCGGATGCGGCAAGAGCACGACGGCAAACATGATCCTGCGCCTGACAGAGGCCGATGCAGGAGAAATCAGTCTGTGTGAGGGAGATCCAGAAGAAGGAGCGCAAGAGAAAAATGTTCTCAAGCTGCGTGGAAGAGACTTGAAGAAATACTATCAGGAGATCCAAATGGTATTTCAGACGCCGCAGGATTCCTTTGATCCAAGGTGTACGCTTGGCGATGGAATCATGGAAAGCATGCTCAATACGGGAATGTCCCGCATTGAGGCCAAAAGCCGGATGTATGAGCTGCTTGAAAAAGTAGAACTTGCTCCGGAACTTGCAAAAAGATATCCGCATGAAGTCAGTGGCGGTCAGTGTCAGCGTGCTGCGATCGCAAGGGCACTTGCGGTTGAACCGAAGCTTTTGATCTGCGATGAGGCGACCAGTGCGCTTGATGTGACCGTTCAGGCACAGATCGTTGCGCTGCTGAACAAACTAAAAAATGAGACAGGGGTCTCGATCCTTCTGATCTGTCATGATCTGGCACTGGTGCAGCACATGTGTGACCGGGTGATTGTGATGTATCAGGGGAAAATCGTGGAAGAGGGGACGCCTGATGAGGTGATCCGGCATCCGAAGGAAGACTATACAAAGCTGCTGATCAGATCAGCAGTCCTGTAAAAATAAAAGCCGGCGGGTTGTGTATGAACCGCCGGCCTGTTTTTAATCTTCGTTAAAGTTTGTAATATTATTGTCGTTCAGAATGAAATCATAGGTATTCAGATCGTCTCTTAACACCCAGCCGGCCTTATGCCAGAACTGGTTTCCAATCTCATTTTTCTTAAATGCAACGAGAGAGACCTTGTTGATCTTTTCTTTCTGCAGTTCGCGCATCGCGGTTACCGCCATGGTTTTCCCGATGCCCTGTCTTCTGCAGTCTTCACGGACGCAGACGTGATAGAAGCAGGCGTTTCTGCCGTCGTGTCCGCAGAGAATGGTACCGATGATCTCGCCGTTACGCTCTGCGACAATACTGGTTGAGGGGTTTCTTTTGATAAATCGCTCCACGCCTTCACGGGAATCGTCGATGGAACGGATGCCGAATCCCTTGATCGTCATCCATAGCTTTTTGACGCTTTCATAGTCCGCCAGTGTCATGGTGCGGATAGTGATTGATTGATCCATAGTACTCCTTCAAAACATAAAACATTATGGTTATCTTTTTATATGCTTTTCCCTTTTCTGTCAATAAAAATCTGTATATACTGTGATAGGGAGAAGCAATAACAGGATGATCTGTGAGGTAATACAATGGGGTTGGAGAGAAAAGAGAAATACAAGATTGCGCTCTGCCAGATGGATTCTCAAACTGACAAGGAAGAAAATCTAAAGGCGGCAAAACATATGATTGAGGAGGCAGTTACAAATGGTGCCTCTCTGGTTGTGTTCCCCGAAAACATGAATTTTTGCGGAAAGGGATTACGCTACCAGGCAGAACCGGTCCCGGGACCGACGACGGATTTTCTGGCGGAACAGGCCAGAAAACATAATATCTGGATCATGAGTGGAAGCATCCCGGAAACCTGTGGAGAAAAACCGAAGAACACATTGGTGCTGATCGATCCTACAGGAGAGATCCGCTGTAAATACAGCAAGCTTCATTTGTTTGATGTGGATCTTGATGACGGCAGTTCGTTCCGGGAATCTCACAGTGTCACACCGGGGGAAGATATTGTTCTCTGTGATACGGAATTGGGAAACCTTGGATTTACGATCTGTTATGATCTGCGGTTTGGAGAATTATATCGGCTGCTGTCTCTGGCAGGCGCACAGGTGATCTTTGTACCGGCCTGCTTTGCGATGCAGACCGGGCAGGCGCACTGGGAAGTGCTGCTTCGGGCACGCGCAATCGAGAACGGTGTTTTTATCGTGGCATGCAACCAGATCGGTGAGAAGTATAATATGACAGCCTATGGACGTTCGATGGTCATCGATCCATGGGGAAAAGTGATCGCAAAGGCAGAAGACAAGCCGGGTGTTTTGATGGCGGAGATCGATCTGGGAAGAATCGATGAAGTGAGAAAACAGATTCCTTCTCTGGCAAACCGGCGCGCGGACCTTTATGAGCTTCGGGAAAAGAAGTGATCAGTTTCCGGGTGAATCTGCTTTCAAATAGGAATGGGAAGCCGGGTGTTTCACGGCGCCAAATATCATGATGTAGATCAAGATTGCAAGAAAAATGAAGACGATAAAGACTGTACGGCTGCCGGTCAATGTACCGGCGGCCATATTTTGTGGCATTTTTGCCTGCGCGGCAGCGACAATACTGGATGCGATGACGGTACCGATTGCACAGAAAAGCTGCTGCAGGGTATTAAATACAGCATTCCCGTCTGCGTATAATTCATCCGGCAGACCCTGCAGGCCATTTGTGACGAGCAGTCCATTGATGCAGCCCATGCCGACGCCAAAGATCAGATAGATCATGGTCAGCAGGATGAACGTTGCATGGTTTAATGTGACGGCATAGAGAATCAGTGCGATGATGGAGAACAGGAATGTTCCCTTGATCAGTTTTGCACCGCCGTTTTTGTCATATCGTTTTCCTGCAAACGGATTTAGAATGGCGGCAAATGCACAGCCGGGCAGCAGAAGGCTCCCGGCCTGTAGCGTATTTAAGCCGATACAGATCTGTCCGTAGTTTGGCAGTACAAAACCGATGCCAAGTGCGATCAGTGCAAACAGGATCACGCCTGACAGGCTTAATGTATAACGTTTATACCGGAAGATCGTTAAACGGATCAGCGGAGATGGAGACCGTTTTGAGCGGAATACAAACAGTAGCAGGAACAGCAGAGCACCAGCGTATAACAAAAGGACGATCGGATGGTGCCAGCCAAGTGCTGCGGATTGATTGATCGCAAAGACCAGGCAGACAAAGCAAAGAGCGATATAAAGATATCCTTGTTTGTCCATCACGATATTTTCAGTTTTTGCAGATTGGCGGATACAGACTGCGCCCAAGATAAGAGAAATGACAAGAAGAGGCAGCAGAAAAGCAAAAATCATACGCCAACCCCAGAGCAGGGTGATGAAACCGCCGATGAAGGGTCCGATCGCAGGGCCGATCCCCGGGATCATTGCTGCGATGCCGACAAGAAAACCTGTTTTGTCATAGGGGGCCTGCGTCAGAATAATATTATACATCAATGGAAGGGAAACGCCGGTGCCGATTCCCTGGATGATCCTGCCGAGCAGCATGATTGAAAATTCCGGTGCGCTCATGCAGATAATCGTTCCGAGGATAAAACACAGATTTGCAAAAATAAATAAATGCTTCATGCGAAACCGTCTGATCAGAAACGGCGAAGAGGGGATGATCAAAGAAAGCACCAAAAGGTAGCCTGTCGTGCACCACTGGACAAGCCCGGTTCCGATATGAAATTCACGCATCAGGGTCGGGAATGTGACATTCATGGATGTTTCCACCACGATCCCTGTAAAAGTCATCAGCGCGGACGCTAAAACGGATAAAACCAGCTTCGCGTCAAATTTTCGTTCAAATTCAGAGTTCATGAAAAGTATTATAACATTATTGACAAGAGCACAAAAGATATATAGTATAAGATGTATATTTTTCGTATGGTAGCATACTAAAGTAAATATAGTGTTTTATGAGAGGATTTACAATGAAAAAAAGAGTACTTGCAATTATTATGGCATCTGCAATGGTGATCGGTTTATCTGCATGTGGAAGCTCAGCAGAGAGCGGTGCGGCAGGTGGCAGTGCACAGGGAGAAAGCGCATCGGGAACCTATACAGTCGGCATTTGTCAGGCGCTGGAGCATGAATCGCTTGATGCCGCAACAGAAGGATTTGAAGCCGCACTGAAGGATAAGCTTGGAGACAGCGTTGAGATCGAACTGCAGAACGCACAGGGCGAATCTGCAAACAATACAACCATTTGTAATCAGTTCGTGTCTGCAAATGTAGATCTGATCATGGCAAATGCGACACCGGCACTGCAGGCTGCATCTCAGGCAACGGCAGATATCCCGGTACTGGGTACATCTGTTACGGATTATGCATCCGCACTTGGCATGAGTGATTTTACAGGAACAACAGGAACAAACGTATCCGGAACATCCGATCTGGCACCGATCGATGAGCAGGAAAACATCTTTGTTGAACTTCTTCCGGAGGCAAAGAAGGTTGGTATCCTTTATTGCTCCGCAGAACCGAATTCCATTTATCAGTCGGATGCATTTGAAGCAGAAGCCAAAGCAGACGGCATTGAATCCGTAGTTTATACAGCAGCAGATTCCAATGAGATCCAGACCGTAACCACAAAAGCAGTACAGGAGTGCGACGCGCTCTACATCCCGACCGACAACACATTTGCAGCAGCGATCGGAACCGTTAAAAATATCGTTCAGCCGGCAGGGATTCCTGTTGTTACAGGCTGGGGAGATGTCGACACCGGTATCGCAGCAGTTTCCATCAGCTATTATGACCTTGGTTATCAGACAGGTCTGATGGCGTATGAGATCCTGGCAAATGGCGCAAATCCGGGCGAGATGGCAGTCGAGACAGCGGATTCGACCACCAAGACCGTAAATGCGGCACTGTGCGAATCTCTTGGCATCACGATTCCGGAAGGATATGAAGCAGCGCAGTAATAGAGATCAATAATGGCAGCCTTGCCTGTGTGTTTGAAATGAACACAGGCAAGGCTTTTTTTGTTGACGGCGCAGATGGGTTTTTAGCAAGCGACGCCAGGCAGATTTTGGAACAAAATTGGCGTTACGGCAGCTGAAAGTTCCAAAATTCCTGAAATACAGGCATAAAACGCCGGTTTCGAGCAAGTTTTGGAACTATAGTCAGGTAAACAGTAGCAAAAAGTTCCAAAATCAGGAAAGTTTGGAACTAAAACAGGCATATTGCGGTCAGAAAGTTCCAAAACATACGAATAATGAAGCCTAAAGGCATGGTTGCGGAAGATTTTGGAACTTTTCAGATTGAAATGATAAGAAAGAGTTCCAATGTAATCGGATCTGGAAAGAGTTTCATAAGAAATCTGGAAGGGTCTACACAATAATTCGGTGTTGACAACCCCACACACAGTGCTATAATAAAAACAAACATATGAACAACTGCTCATACGTGCAAGCGAAAAGCCGAATCATACATTTGATTTGCGAAAGGGAGACATACATTATGAAGAAGACTTACAAGATCGAAGTGGACTGCGCAAACTGTGCCGCAAAGATGGAAGAAGCGGTGAAGAAGACAGAAGGTGTCAAGGACTGTACCGTGAACTTTATGGCATTGAAGATGAAGGTGGAGTTTGAGGACGGCGCAGATGTGGATTCTGTCATGCAGTCGGCACTGAAGGCCTGCCGCAAGGTAGAGTCTGATTGTGAGATTTATTTATAAAGAAGCTTAAAGTGCTGCGTCGCATGGCGCAGCATTTCTTTTAGAGAATCCTGCATGAATGAATTCATAAAGAAATGATAGAAAGCAGTAGAATACATCATGAGTAAAAAGCAGAAAAAAGTATTGATCAGGATCATTATCACGGCAGTTCTAATGGTTGTTTTTGCGTTGCTGCCGGTCAAAGGGACTGCGAGGCTTTTGCTCTTCCTGATTCCTTACATCCTGATCGGATATGACATTTTACAAAAGGCCGGGAAAGGTATCGTCAACCGACAGGTTTTCGATGAGAATTTCCTGATGGCGGTCGCAACGATCGGAGCGATCGTATTAGGAGAATATACCGAAGGCGTTGCCGTTATGCTCTTTTATCAGATCGGAGAGCTGTTCCAGAGCATGGCAGTCGGAAAAAGCCGCAGGAACATTGCGGATCTGATGGATATCTGTCCGGATTATGCATATTTGCTGACAGAAGATGGAGAAATAGAAGAAGTAGATCCGGAAGATGTAGAGCCCGGAAGCATCATTGTCGTAAGACCGGGCGAAAAGATTCCGATCGATGGTGTGATCATCGAGGGAGAGGCATCGCTTGACACGCGTGCACTGACCGGTGAGAGTCTGCCGAGACAGGCACAGACAGGAGACGAAGTGATCAGCGGATGCATCAGTATGGACGGTATGATCAAGATCCGGACAACGAAGGAATTTGCGGATTCGACCGTATCAAAGATCCTCGAGCTGGTGGAAGAGTCCGGTATGCGCAAATCCAAGCCGGAGAACTTCATCACCCGGTTTGCCAGATACTATACGCCGATCGTTTGCTACGGCGCACTGGCACTTGCGATCGCACCGCCGCTTGTACGGATGGGGCTGCTGCATCTGACACCCGAATGGACGGACTGGATCTACCGCGCGCTGACCTTCCTTGTTATCAGCTGCCCGTGCGCACTTGTCATCAGCATCCCGCTATCGTTCTTTGCTGGGATCGGCTGTGCGAGCAGCAACGGGATCCTGGTAAAAGGTTCCAATTACCTGGAACGTTTGTCCAATACGAAGACGATTGTTTTTGATAAAACCGGAACCATGACAGAGGGTGTGTTTGAAGTCACACAGATCAGTCCGGCAGAAGGCTTCACCGAAGAGACACTGTTGGAATATGCAGCGCTTGCGGAACAGTTT
This sequence comes from uncultured Lachnospiraceae bacterium, assembly GCA_902797015.1. Taxonomy (GTDB): domain Bacteria; phylum Bacillota; class Clostridia; order Lachnospirales; family Lachnospiraceae; genus SY8519. The sequence continues at coordinate 6,594 of CADBRG010000317.1, read as the reverse complement.
TCAACACATCCGATCGGCTTAAGCTTAAAAAAGGCATATGAAAAAGACCCGGATGCCTCCCGCGTTTCTGATGTGACAGAGGAAGGCGGCGCAGGCGTGACCGCATACATTGACGGAAAGAAAGTGGCTGTCGGCAATGAACGTCTGATGAAGGCGGAGGGTGTTGTATCTGAGAAAACAGAGGAAGCCGGCACCGTTGTACATGTATCGGCAGACGGGGTCTATGCAGGCCACATACTGATCTCCGACCGCATTAAGAAAACGGCAAGAGAAGCCATTGCAGGGCTGAAAAAAGCAGGCATTACGAAGACCGTTATGCTTACCGGAGATAACCGGGCGGCAGCGGATGCTGTGGCGAAAGAACTCAATGTGGATGAGGTACACAGCGAGTTACTTCCGGCAGATAAGGTCGAAAAAGTAGAAGAACTGCTGCAAAAACAAAATGAGAAGGAAGTCCTGGCATTTGTCGGAGACGGAATCAACGATGCACCGGTGCTCTCAAGAGCGGATATCGGAATCGCGATGGGGGCGATGGGGTCGGATGCGGCGATCGAGTCGGCAGACATTGTTTTGATGGATGATGATCCGGCCAAGATCGTAAAAGCGATCCGGATTTCTTCAAAATGTCTCAGGATCGTGTATCAGAACATCTGGTTTGCGATCGGTGTCAAGCTGCTTTGCCTGGTGTTGGGAGCACTTGGCATTGTCAATATGTGGGCAGCGATCTTTGCGGATGTCGGTGTTATGGTGATCGCGGTATTGAATGCGATCCGGGCGCTGCGCGTCAGAGAATAAACGGTTAGTTGGTAAAATAATGTGTTACGAGTAAGATCAGTATACGATTCAGTGGGGAAGCAAATATGAAAACAAATGAAGTAGATACCTGTGAAGTAACAGAACTGCATGCGGATAAGTTACAATATGTACAGGAGCACATGCCGGATGAGGACAGCCTGTATGATCTGGCAGAACTGTTTAAGGTGTTCGGAGATTCGACGAGGATCCGCATTCTGTTTGTGCTTTTTGAAGCGGAGGTATGTGTCTGCGACCTGGCAGAAACACTGGGGATGACACAGTCTGCGATCTCGCATCAGTTGAGGATCTTAAAGCAGAACCGTCTGGTAAAGAGCAGAAGAGAGGGCAAGCAGGCTTTTTATTCTCTTGCGGATGATCATGTCAGAACGATCATCGGTCAGGGTATGGAGCATCTGGGCTGCTAGTCCGTTGCGGCCGGGTCACAGATTGGTGGACACAAAAGATGGGAGTGTATGAAAATGTATTGTTTGTATGACAGGGAGGAAATCTCCTATACACAGGAAGACTGGCTGAAGCATTTTGAAGATAACGATGATAACCGCCTGCAGCCGGACTTTTCAAACGAACCGGACCTTAGCGAAGCGCAGGCACTGATGCTTTTTCCAACGATCCAGGCGTTTCAGATGGGTGAGCGTTCAGACGGTGTGCATCTGATGAAGGAAGTCAGAAAATATGCGAACCGCACCGGGGATGAGACCTATGTGGAGTGCATGAAGTGGTTCATTCGCGAAGAAAACTGGCATTCCGTTTATCTGAAGCAGTATCTGGACTGTTATCAGGTGCCGGACATGGAAGTGTCGGTGCTCGATCAATGTTTTCGGGAGCTGCGGCGCTTCGGCAGGCTGAAAGGAGAAGTCCTTGTGCTCGCAACTGCGGAGATCGTGGCATTGTCTTATTACCGCGCGCTTGCAGCCTGTGTGGAATCGCCGGCACTAAAACAGATCTGCAGACAGATGCTTCTGGATGAGCTCCCGCATATCATTTTTCAGGGGCAGACGCTTGGACGGCTTGGATTTGGCAGATGTGAGGAGCTGATCGCGGTCGGTCTGATGGAGAGTGTGATCGCGGCGACCTGGATCCCGTTGCGGAAAGTTTTACTTGCAGGTGGCTATAATCTGACTTCATATGCAAAGGAGTGTCTCGGTTATTTAAAGCAGATGATGGCCATTGCACAGGCGAAAAGTTAAAAAGAACCGTTTTTTCTAAAAACGCTCTTGAAGCGGGAAGTTGGTTGTGTTACAATAACCACTCGTGATATATTTTTGTGCTGCGAATGCAGCAGTCCTTGCTCCTGCGAAATGCGGGGGCCGAAAGACCAAAAGGAGGGTAAAGCATGAACAAGTATGAATTGGCATTAATCGTAAGTGCCAAAATCGAGGACGAAGCCAGAGCGGCTGTTGTAGAAAAGGCAAAAGGCTACATCGAGCGCTTCGGCGGTGTTGTGACTGAAGTGGAAGAGTGGGGAAAGAAAAAGCTCGCTTATGAGATCCAGAAGATGAGCGAAGGTTTCTACTACTTTATCCAGTTTGATGCAAATCCGGAAGTTCCGGCTGAGCTTGAGCAGAATGTCAGAATCATGGACCATGTTCTCCGTTTCCTTGTCGTCAGAAAAGACGAAGCATAAGAAAGGAAAGGTATTTTCATGAACAAGGTTATTTTGATGGGTCGTTTGACCAGAGATCCGGAGATCCGTTATTCGCAGGGTGAGCAGGCGACAGCAATCGCACGTTATACGATTGCCGTTGATCGCAGATTCAAGAGAAACAATGACGGACAGAGTGCGGATTTTATCGGCTGCGTTGCATTTGGACGTCAGGCTGAATTTGCAGAGAAATATCTGCATAAGGGCACAAAGATCGCCCTGACAGGTCGGATCCAGACAGGCAGCTACACCAACAGAGACGGTCAGAAGGTATACACTACTGACGTCATCGTTGAAGAGCAGGAGTTTGCAGAGAGCAAGCAGGCGAGTGAGCAGAATGCAGGCGCATTCATCCCGCAGGAGCCGGCACAGGCAGCTTCTCCGGTGCAGGCACCGACTCCGACTGCAGAAGTTGGTGATGGGTTTATGAATATCCCGGATGGGATCGATGAAGAATTACCGTTTAACTAAGGAGGAAAATCATCATGGCATATAGAGAGAACAAAGGTGGCTACAAAAAGGGTGGCCGTAGAAGAAGAAAAGTCTGTGTATTCTGCGGAAAAGACAATGTGATCGATTACAAAGATACTGCAAAGCTTCGCAAGTACATTTCCGAGCGTGGTAAGATCCTTCCGCGTCGGGTAACAGGAAACTGTGCAAAGCACCAGAGAGCAATCACTGTTGCGATCAAGAGAGCACGTCACGTAGCACTTATGCCGTACGTACAGGACTAATCAGATTATTAAGGACTGCTGTTGTGAGACAGCAGTCCTTTTTCTTTTGCCTGTCATCGGAAACAGTTGTTAGAAATGACGGATTATGCTATAATATTTCCCACTCATAACCTGTATTTCAATACAGGGATTGTTGTGCGCAAAAAATTGCGTATAGGAGGATGAGATGTCGGAAAATGAGAAGAAGACAGTACAGGTATCCAATTTTATGAAGATACCGCTGTTTTTAACAATCCCGTTTGCGGCAGCCGCAGCGTGTCTGTATTTTGCAGACCTGAGGGCAGGACTGGCCACGTCAGCATTTGTGCTGGCATATCTGATCGTGGTTTCGGCGCTATATCAGGCTTATCAGGCCCGTTCGCGGGAGGAAATGGTGGATTATGCGTCCCAGTATGGTCTGCTGCAAAAGAAAATGATCAATGAGCTGGAACTGCCTTATGCCGTGCTCGATCCGGACGGAAAGCTTTTGTGGATGAATGAAAGCTTTCGCAAGCTTACCGGACGTGAAAAAGGATTCCGTAAATCGGTGTCTGCGATTTTCCCGGAGCTGACGAAAGAGCGGCTGCTGAAAAGTGACGGAGGCGCTTTCGAGGTTCATTACAATGACCGGATCTTTCGTGCGTATGTGAAGCATGTGAGCTTTGCTGCGGATGTCCCGAAAGAGGAGGCTCCCACGCAGGATCTCTCAAAAGGGAAAAAGGCGCGCCGCACGGATGACAGCCTGATCGTTTTATACCTGTTTGACGAGACAGAGCTTGTGGAATACAAGAAAATGAATGAAGATATTCAGCTCGTTGCAGGTCTGATCTATATTGATAATTATGATGAGGTCACGGAGCTCGTGGATGACATGAAGCAGTCGCTTCTGATGGCGATGGTTGACCGCAAGGTGACACGCTATTTTTCCGCGATCGACGGTCTGGTCAAAAAGACCGAAAAAGACAAATACTTTGTCGTGTTTAAGCGAAAGTATCTGACGGGGCTTCAGGAGAAGAAGTTTGGCCTGCTTGAAGAAGTCAAGAGCATCAAGGCAGGCGGAGATCAGTCGGTCTCCCTGAGCATGGGCTTCGGATATGTCGGGAATGACTATATCAAAAACTATGAGTATGCCCGCACTGCGATGGATCTTGCGCTCGGCAGAGGCGGAGACCAGGCAGTCGTAAAGACCCGCGATAAGATCAGCTACTATGGCGGTAACAGAGAGCATACGGAGAAGTCCACGAGGGTCAAGGCCAGAGTCAAGGCGCAGGCACTGCGTGAGCTGATGATGACACGCGACAGCTGCTATATCATGGGCCATACGATGGCGGATATTGACTCGTTCGGCGCAGCAGTCGGTATTTACTGTGCGGCACGCCAGATCGGCAAAAAAGCGCATATCGTTCTCGGAGAAGTGACGACATCACTGAAGCCGTTCCGGGATTGCTTTACACCGGAAAAGGGTTATCCGGCAGATATGATCATTTCTCCCGGACAGGCATATGAATCCATCGGCCCGAACTCGGTTCTTGTTGTAGTCGATACGAACCGCCCAAGCTATACGGAAAGCCCGGCACTGTTGTCGCAGGCACGTACGGTGGTCGTATTTGATCATCATCGGATCGGCGAGCAGACGATCCGTCAGGCGGAGCTTTCCTACATCGAGCCGAATGCGTCTTCGGCATGTGAGATGATCGCAGAGATCCTGCAGTATTTTGACGACAATATCCATCTATCTGTCGACGAGGCGGATGTGATCTATGCAGGTATCCTGATCGATACGAACAACTTCATGTCGAAAACCGGTGTGCGCACCTTTGAGGCGGCGGCATATCTGCGCAGAATGGGCGTTAATGTAACCAACGTACGCAAGATGATGCGAAATGATATGGATGCCTACAAGGCACGTGCGGAAGCGATCCGCAGAGCAGAGGTGTACAGGGATCATTTTGCGATCAGCGTCTGCCCGGCAGATCAGGTTAAGAGCCCTACGATCGCAAGTGCGCAGGCGGCGAATGAGCTGTTAAACATCGTCGGGATCCGGGCATCCTTTGTTCTGGCAGAATATCATGAGAAAATCTACATCAGTTCACGCTCCATCGATGAGATCAATGTACAAAGGATCATGGAACGGCTTGGCGGCGGCGGCCATATGAGTACGGCAGGCGCACAGCTGGCGAACTGCTCGGTAGAAGAAGCGAAGAAGATCATCCGGAATACGATCGACGAGATGATAGAAGAAGGAGACATTAAGATATGAAAGTAATCTTGCTGCAGGATGTAAAGGCACAGGGAAAAAAGGGAGACATCATTGAGGTCAGCGACGGTTATGCGAAAAACATGCTGTTTCCCAAAAAGCTTGCTGTAGAAGCAACCGGGAAAAACATGAATGATCTGAAGCTGCAGAAAAAACATGCCGACAAAGTGGCACAGGAGCAGCTTGAGGCAGCACAGCAGCTGGCAAAGGATCTGGAAGGAAAGAAAGTCACGGTCGAGGTAAAGGCCGGAGAAGGCGGACGGACCTTCGGATCTGTTTCTACAAAAGAAATTGCGGAAGCAGCAAAGGAACAGTTTTCTCTGGAACTGGACAAGAAAAAAATGGTTCTTTCTGAACCAATCAAGTCCCTTGGTGTACATGAAGTGCCGATCAAGCTGCATCCGAAAGTAACAGCCACATTGCGTGTGCAGGTAAATGCTAAGTAGAGAGTAAGAAATGGACGAAACGCCAATCAAGCGGGTCATGCCAAGCAGTCTGGAAGCGGAACAGTCTGTGATCGGATCAATGATCATGGATAAAAATGCGATCCTGACCGCGGCAGAGCTTTTAACAAAAGAAGATTTTTATTATTCCCAGTACGGAATCCTGTTTGAAGCCATCACGGGTCTTTATAATGCGGGACAGGCAGTGGATATGGTTACCCTCCATAACCGCCTTTTGGAGATGTCTGTACCGCCGGAGATCAGCAGTATGGAATACATCGGTGATCTCCTGGCAGGACTGCCGACTTCTGCGCATGTACGGGATTACGCGAAGATCGTACAGCAGAAGTCTGTGCTGCGGCGGCTGATCCGTGCAAATGACGGGATCACGGAGCGCTGCTATCAGGACAGTGACAGCGTAGAGGATATCCTGGAGGATACGGAAAAAACAATCTTTTCCCTTCTGCAGAGCAGGACGGGATCCGATGTTGTGCCGATCCGCCAGATTGTCGTAAACGCATTGGAGCGGATCGAAAAGGCTTCCCAGACGACAGGGAATGTCACCGGTGTTGCGACCGGCTTTGCAGACCTTGATTACAAGCTTTCGGGTCTTCAGCCGTCCGATCTGATCCTTGTAGCCGCACGTCCGTCTATGGGAAAAACGGCATTCGTGTTAAATATTGCGGAGCACATCGCATTTCGCGATAAAAAGGCGGTTGCGCT
>CADBRG010000316.1 GCA_902797015.1 uncultured Lachnospiraceae bacterium | reverse complement strand
TCTGCCAGCGGTGCAATGGCTTCCTTCATGATGGTAATACCAAGGAACAGCATACCAAAGCCCATGACGACTTCGCCGATGTATTTGATCAGATTCTTTTTAATGAACAGGAATGCGATCGCGCCAATGAACAAAATAATCGGTGAAAATGCGCCAAGATTAAATGCCGTGATCTGGGCCGTGATCGTGGTACCGATATTCGCACCCATGATGATGCCGACTGCCTGTACGAGATTTACCATTCCCGCATTGGCAAAACCGATGACCATCGCCTCTGTCGCAGACGAGCTCTGCACGAGGACCGTCATTCCGGCACCAACCAGCACAGCAAGCACCCGGTTCTTGGTCGCTTTACTTAAGATCGTCTGCAGGTTATCGCCGCAGGCGTTTTTCAGACCGGATGACATGACTGTCATACCGAATAAAAACAGGCCGATTCCGCCTAAAAGTGAAAATGCTTCAAACAATGTCATATACTACTTCCTCCTATTGCGTCTCTCTTCTCGGGGCGTATCCCCTCACTGTACATCGGACAGTTCTCTTCATAGTGTAGTCATATTATTTGATCGCAAAAAGATGAGCGAACTGAAAAACCCCAATTCCAGTTCGCTCATAATTATAAAACGATTACAAACAAAAGTCTTTAATAAATTTTTTATAAATGAAATTTCGCTTTTTTATACAATTCGCACGGATTTTAACCTGCCAAATTGTATATTTTATATACTATTATTCCAGCAGGTTTTACCGCAATTTTGTTGACTCAGATCACTGTAAGACTACAGTGTTTTCTCCGGCTCTGTGCATATGATATCCGCATACGGCATGACTCTCGGATCTTTTAAATACTCTGCAATCTTTTTGTCACGTCCCCAGTAGTGCATTGGGAACATAATGTCGCAGTCCGTCCGCTCGAGGAAACATACTGCCGCACGGACCGCATGGTCGCCCAGACGCGGATCCATCGGTACAAATGCCACATCGATGTGCTTGTCTGCCAGACGCGCCATTTCTTCTTTATAGGTCTGGATCTGCCAGCGGTTATCCTCCTCCGGCTCATCATCCCAATACCAGACATTTAAGTCGCCCGCATGGTATATGGTCTTGCCCTCGGTCTGGATGAGGAATGCCACGCCCTGGTCTGTGGAAAGAAGGGTCTCAATATGGAGGGCCGGGGTGTCACTGCCGTTTGCAGCTGCGATGTTCTGTCTGTATCCCGGCAGATCGTACTGCTGGTGCGGTACGACTCGAAGGATGTCACCTCTGGCTGTGTTTGCCATTTTTTTGCCTTCTCCCTCTTCGGGTGCGACTTCCTCAAATAAAATATACTGCACCGGATAGGTCTCACGAAGCGTCCAGATGTTTTCGCTGTAATGATCCTCATGCCCGTGGGACACGAACACGTACAGATCCTTCTCCGGATCGATCACCGGAAGGTCGTCCTTCCACCAGTCAAACAGAAGAATGCTCTTCTCCAGCTCAACCATAAAACAACTGTGTCTGATAAATGTTACTTTCATGCGGTACTCCTTTACAAATCTTCCAGGACAACCTCTTTCAAAAGAACGTCTCGTCCCTGCACGACCTTTCCCTGGATGCTATTGCAGTTCGGGCAGCTGTAGTTGTTTTCTGTGCCCGGATGATACTCCGTATCGCAGTCGAGGCAGTGTACCATCGCCGGCAGATCCTCTGTCTCCAGTTCGGATTCCTCCAGATAGGTTCCCTTGACCGCTTCCGGATAATATCTGTGCAGATACATCGGGATGACGCCCGTCATCTCACCGACCTGCACCACGATCTTCTTCACGCGGAAGGGGGCAGCGTCCTTGGCCAGCTCGTTTTCAACTGTCTTCTGTGCGAGATTCACCATTCGCACCACATAGCTCATTTCATGCATATAGTATTCCTTTTTTCTTTCGCCGTGCTCACTCATAGGACTACGGCTTGTAGCTTAACAGATCCGCGGCAGGCCCTCGTCCTGTAGTACATCCATCCGGCGCTGCCCGCCGATGGCAGTCTCTGCGATCAGGTCGCCCGGCGCGCCGTTACCATTTTCTGCCCCATACACTTTTCCGATCACGGTCGCGCCGTCACCGTAACGTGAACCGCGGATGATCTCTACCGCTTTCTCGGCTTCGGCTTCCGGCAGAATCAGCACAAGCTTGCCTTCATTTCCCATGTAATACGGGTCCAGGCCAAGCAGACCACAGAAGTCTTTCACCTGCGGTGTGACCGGGATGGCTTCGTCCTGCACGACAAATGTTGTCTGGGAGCTTTCCGCCAGTTCTTTTAAAACGGTTGCCAGACCGCCGCGTGTGACGTCGCGCATCGCGTGCAACTCAAGGCCTGAAGCAAGAAGCGCTGCTACCATTTCCGAAAGCGGTGCATTGTCGCTTTTGATCTCGGTCTCAATCTCCATGCGCTCGCCTAAAAGTGCCGCATGATGGTCACCCATTGTTCCTGAAACCAAGATCGCGTCGCCCGGCTGGATTTTCGCAGAAGAAATGTCGACCTCGTTTTCTATAAATCCGACACCTGCGGTGTTGATATACATACCGCCGTTGCCTTCAATGACTTTTGTATCTCCAGCCACGATCAGCACGCCGGCTTCTTTTGCCGTCTCTGCCATGGATTTTACAGCCTGCCTCAGCACTTCTACTTCCAGGCCTTCTTCCAGGATGAATCCACAGGTCAGATACATCGGCTTTGCACCACGCATCAGCAGATCATTTACCGTACCGCATACTGCAAGGCGTCCGATGTCTCCGCCCGGAAACATCAGCGGTGTCACGACAAAACTATCTGTGGTCATCGCGATCGTTCCGCTGCCGGGAACGACGGCGCTGTCTTCCATCTGTCCCAGTACTTCATTTGAAAATGCCTCTGCAAACACGCTGCGGATCAATTCGCTTGTCGCCTGACCACCGCTGCCGTGCAGCATCGTAATTTTATCTTGTGCCATAGTTGAATTCCTCTTTTCCTAATTCGTTTTATTCGGAATGTTTTATTTAGATGCGCTCAGGCGTTCTTACACTTCCCGATGATTCGAATACCATGAAAAACAGTTGCCCTCTGTTGAAACCATGCAGGCGCCCTGCGGCTTTAATGGTGTACAGACTTTTCCGAACAACGGGCATTCCGTCGGCTTGATCTTGCCCATCAGCACCTGATCACAACGACAAGCCTGATTTTTCTTCTTATCTTCTGTCAGATCCCTGCTGCCGGCATCAAATACCGCATATTCTTCGCGAAGAATCCGGCCAGACCCCGGAATGCTTCCCATCCCACGCCAGACGGCATCAGCAGGTTCGAAAAACGTTTCAACGGATTCCTGTGCTTCGACGTTTCCTTCTGCTGTGACAACCGCCGGGTAGCAGTTGATCACGCGGCCCTGGCCACGCATCTTTACGATCGCGTAAAGCGCCGTCAGAATCTCTGCGCCCTCGAACCCTGACACGCCAAACGGTATGTCATACTTCTCTGCGATCGGTTCGAAGATTTTGCTGCCCGTTACAACGGAAACGTGTCCCGGCGCAATAAAGCCATCGATCGGCGCACCGTTTTCACAAAGAAATCCGATCGCCTCCGGCATCGTTTTCAATGCCGTTAGCAGTTTTACATTTTTTATATCATATTTCACCAGCTCCTGCATCAAAAGTGCGTACACCGGTGTTGTTGTCTCAAATCCAACCGCCGCAAACACAAAACATGTCTCCGGCTCATTTTTTGCCATCTCCAGGATATCCATCGGCGAATAGACCATCTCGACTCTTCCGCCTTCACCCTTGATCATCCGCAGGCTTTTCTCGCTTCCCGGCACCCGGAGCAGGTCTCCGAATGTCACGACGCAGGTGTTTTCCTGTTTCGCAAGTTCCAGCAGCCTGTCGATATACGCGGATGGCGTCACGCAAACCGGGCAGCCCGGCCCGGAGATCAGATGGATCTTCTTTGAGAGCAGCCCCGGGATGCCATTCTTGGCAATCGCCGCCGTGTGGCTGCCGCAGACCTCCATGATGTTCATGTCCGGCCCATCATATTCATATAAGAATTGTTTGATCGTGTTCAGATCCATGGATTAACCTCTCATTGGTAAATGGTGGTCAGCTCGTATCTCAGATTTGGCCCCACTAGGCTCTTGTAGTAGCAAGTTTTGTCAGTCCATAACATCTCGTCTTCCAGTATCGGACTGACATAGACCTTCCTACACAAAACGGGGGCAGTTCCTGCCCCCGTTTACAGTTTCGTTTTGCCAAGCGGCGCGCCGCTTAACACTCTTTTCCCTATTCGCTCAATATTTCGTCGATCTCGCGGAACAGGTCTTCCATTTCGTCGGCGGTATCCGTCGACACTTTCTGAAGGATACAGCCGGCATGCACGAGCACGCGATCTCCCGGAACGACCGGCACCAGTCCCGCTCTCGCGCGGACCTGATTCCCGCTGAAATCTACGATGGCAACATCGCCGTCTAATTCAAGCACTGTTCCCGGAAGTGCTACACACATACCATATCCTCCATTATTTCTTACTCAGCCGCCGGAGCTTCCGGAGCTGCTTCTGCTGCCGCAGCCTCAGCAGCGGCTTTCGCCTCTTCCTCGGCTTTCTTCTTTGCTGCAGCTTCCTTGGCAGCTTTTGCCTTTTCTGCTGCGATCCGTTTCTTCTCTGCTTCTGCCGCGATCGCCTCTTCCGACATCGTGTAGGTCACGGTCGATTTCTCCGGCATCGGCTCCTGATAGCCTTCAACTGTGTGAAGACATTTCTTCGGGCAGACAACTGTGCAGTACTCACATGCCAGGCAGTCAAACCGGTTGATCGTCCAGGTGTGTGTTGCCTTATCAATGGTCAGGCAACGGGTCGGGCAGTTTCTGGTGCACATGCCGCAGAAAATGCAGTTGTCAATATCGTTCTCAATATGACCGCGTGTGCCTTCCGGATATTTGAAAGGCTCAAACGGATAGGTTGTCGTAGCCGGTTTGGAGAACAGATTCTTCAAGATCGTCGGCGTAAAATTTGCTAATTTTGCCATTTTATCGTCCTCCTTTCCTTAACGCTCTGTACAACTGATGCACGGGTCAATGGACAGAACCAGAAGACCTAAGTCTGCAAAGTTCTCGCCTTTGATCGTCTCGCACAGCGGAATCAGATTTGCAAAGGTGGGGGTGCGGACACGGAAACGATCCAGGAACTTGGTACCGTTTGCCTTCGCATAGTAAACCACCTCACCACGCGGCTGCTCTAAACGAACGAACGCTTCACCCTGCGGGTTGCCTTTAACCGGAGTAACCAATGTGTGGTCAGCCGGCATTTTTGCGATACACTGACGAATGATGTCGATTGACTGAAGCACTTCCATGAAACGAACATAGCATCTTGCATAGCAGTCACAATCATTGCTTGTGATCGGCTCAAAATCAATGTACGGCATTGCATTGTCACCGCGCATACGAAGATCCAGCGGGATACCGCTCGCACGTGCAAACGGGCCAACAGCCCCGAGTGCGTGTGCCTGTTCCGGTGTCAGGATACCGATGCCTTTCAGACGGCTCTGTACGGAATAGTCCTCAAAGAAAACCTTCTGTACACGCAGCATGTCTTCCTCGATCTGATCAATCGTCTTAGACAGGATCTTCAGCTTGTCATCATCGACGTCTTTTAATACGCCGCCGACTTTGTTGACAGATGAGATCAGGCGGCTTCCTGTATGAAGCTCAACCATATTCAGGATCTGCTCACGGCTTCTCCATACCTGATAGAACAGGCTCTCAAAACCAAATGCATCTGCCAAAAGTCCCAGCCACAGCATGTGACTGTGGATACGGCTCATCTCACTCCACATCGTACGAAGGAACTTTGCGCGATCCGGAATCTCCACATCGAAAACCTTCTCGATGGTAGCACAGTAGCCCATGCCATGAACGAAGCTGCAGATACCGCAGACACGCTCGATGACATACATCATTTCATTAAAATCCTTTTTCTGAACCAGCTTCTCCAGTCCGCGGTGGATGAATCCGACGTTCGGCAGAACGTCTACGATCTTCTCATCCTCGAGGACCAGATCCAGATGGATCGGCTCCGGAAGCACGGGGTGCTGCGGGCCGTAAGGAACGATACTTCTCTTTGCCGTTGTCTCAGCCATTTATTCCCCCTCCTTCTTTTCCGGCGCGAAAGGCTGTACCTCTTCGATCCGATACATCTTATCCTGCAGATCCAGCGCGATCAGTGTGATGTTCGCGCCAAACAGCTCACGCATCTCATTCTCATAGAATGTCGCCGGCGGGCAGATTCTCGTGATACTCGGAATCTCTTCGCCATCTTCCGGCAGGATGCGGAATGTGTAAAACTGATAAGTCTCATCATGTGCAAAGGAATAGCTCAGCTCAAGATGGTTATCAACGGTTGCCGCGCAGGCCTGTGAAAAACGATAACCTTCCGCGATCTTTGCCATTGCTTTTTCCGGAATCTGATCTGCTTTGATTTCTTCCAAAATGTTTTCAGGACAAAAAACCTCAGTCATTTGCGACAACCTCCTTTCCTGCTTCTGCTGCTTCCGCAGCCTTCTCTTCAACAGCCTCTGCAACCGGCTCTGCCACAGCCCCTTCTGCTGCTTCTGTAACCGGTTCTGCTGCCTGAACAGCCGGCTCAGCCGCCTCTTCGGCTTTCTCCTCTACCGGAGCCGCCTGC
>CADBRG010000315.1 GCA_902797015.1 uncultured Lachnospiraceae bacterium | reverse complement strand
CAGATCGAAAATAGCCTGTGTCAACATGCCGACCTTTCGGATCGTAAATTCTACATATCCAGGTCCTCTGCCGCTTGCAGAGATCGGCGCCTCGCCGACTTTCGGTAATGACAGCATGAAAAACTGACCATAATTCGGCTGTCTGTTGCATGCGACTCTGAAGGTACATTCCTGTTCCGTATGATGTAACATACTTAAAATCTTATGCGGTTGAGGCAAAATCAGATTGTCTTCCATTACAAGTATCCTCTTTTACTACTTTCTATTAATCCATCATCGTTTTTGCTTCAGTATAGTTAAATACCGGGCCGTCCAGACATACATAGTGATCTCCGACTCTGCAATGTCCGCATTTGCCGACACCACATGACATCTTTCGTTCGAAAGATACCCAGATCTTCGATTCATCCGCGCCATTCTTCATGCATTCCATTGCAGCAAACTTCATCATGATCGGCGGACCGACAATGACGATGTTATAGTCAACAAAAGACTTGATCGGAATCTTGCAGATATGTTTGGTAACCATACCGGTTTCAAATCCCGGAGCCACTTCGTTATCCAGTGTCGCAATCATATCAAATCGTCTGCTGAATTTTTCAATCTCCTCACGGAAAAGTACCGCCTGTATGTTTTTAAAGCCGGAAATAATATGTACCGATTTGCATACCTCGGGATGGTCATAAAAATGATTCAGCATCGTCAGGACAGGTGCCATACCGGTACCACCGCAGATTACAAGCAGATCTTTATTCTCAAACTTGTCGACCGGGAACGCATTTCCATAAGGTCCCCTTAAGAAAATGCTGTTGCCGGGAACAAGATCAAAGATCGCCTGTGTCAGAAGTCCGACATTACGGATCGTAAATTCCACATACCCCGGTCCTTTGCCACTCGCAGAGATAGGTGCCTCACCGACTTTCGGAAGTGACAGCATGAAGAACTGACCAAAATTAGGTTCATTGTCACATGCCACGCGGAACGTACATTCCGTATCAGTGTGCCGCAGCATACTTAATATTTTATGAGGCTGCGGAAGGATTTTGTTTTTTTCCATCGCACTATCCTCTCTCGGCTTTCAGCCGTTCCACTTCATCATAAAGCTGATTTACAGTATCGATATAAGAGATATCTTCCGGGCAGCGCTTTGTGCAGCGGCCACAGCCGACACACATATGTTCATTTCCGCCGATCCGCTTATTGTAATCATATACTTTATGAAGAACTTTAAAACGCATCATAACATCCGGCGTCTTACGAATGACATTTCCACCCGCTGTTCTGGAAAACTCGGGACGCATGCAGGAAGACCAGATTCTTCTCCGCTCACCTTTACGACTGTTGTCCTGATCCATAAAGTCAATGGTCTCATAGCAGCTGCAGGTGCCGCATACCGCATTACATCCGCCACAGCTGATGCATTCATCATTGTATTTCTGCCAGAATTCCAGATTGTAAATCGCCGGAAGCAGAGACGGATCATCAATCTGCGGGATCTTCAGATCTTTTTCATTATGCTCAATAAAACGCGGCTCGTAACGGATTTCTTCTTCTTCCAGGAACAGATCCAGAAATTCACCGTCTTTTACCTGAAGATCGATAACTTCTCTGATCCTGCCATTGTCACGTCCATCCTGAATGCCTTCGCGCAGTCTGTCTTCACGATCCTTCTGTGTATATCCGCTCTGATCTCCAAGGCGCATTGCAATACTGTAATTCTCGGTACGATTCGTTCCCATGGAAACACAGGTGCAGTTTTCCCAGCTCTGCGGGCATTCCATCATAAAGAACTTCACTTTGTCTCTTGCTACTTTATAATAGACATCTGAGCTTCCGCCGTTTGCCAGGAAGATATTGTCGAGTCTTCTGACTGCTTCAATATCACAGGGACGTGCAAAAATGATGATTCCTTTCGGATCATTATTGATCGTCTCTGTAACAGAGTTCTCATCAAACCGGAACAGTGATGACGCGATCGGATAAAATACTTCCTTCGGTGAGAAATCTGACTGCTCATTGTTCACGATCTCATCAAGAGAATTGATCTCTGAATAACGAATCAGTCCGTCGGTTTCACGCATACCGCGGTCTCTGTAACGCTTCGGTCCAAAAATATGATAATCCTTTTTCAGACCATCAAGGATCTCATCCAGACGGCTTCTGTCTACACGGAAGCTTCTGGTAACAGAGATACGAGCTTTTCTTGCAGCAATCATACTGTCAAGAACAAAGCTGTCAAACTGCAGGAATCCTGTGGTCAGCTGTCCGACCATACGATAGAACTCTGTATCCGCATAGTACTTGATGTCAAGACAGAACTCCGGTACCCAGTTCAGAAGATGTCTGTTCAGGAATTCTTTCTGCTCTTCGAGACCAAATAACGTCTCTGTATGCTGGCTGGTATCATCACATAAAAATGCCATGTACTCCAGTTCGATCGCAATGTGGTCAGCCTTCAGATCACCTGCATTTTCAGACATCTCGATGCCTTTGTTCATATAGATATCAGTCACTTCATTCCAGGCATTCTGCATCATGATCCGCTTCGGACTGGTGTATACAGATTCATACGGAAAAGCAGCATGTCCTTCCACAATACCTGCACCTAAGAAGGTCTTTGCATAGTCTGCTGCAAGATCGTCGAGTGTTTCCCCTGCATCATATTCAAAATATTCATTGAGGCGAAGCAATGCATCTGAAAACTCTGTCAGCTGTGTTTCCTCTCTGTCCATCGGGAACTTTACATGACGAAGCTGTTCAAAAAACGCTTCATCGATTTCTTTTTGAAAGAGTCTTGCAAAAAAACGATACAGCTCTTCACGATTGCTCATCAGCTGTTTGAAATCTGATTTATTGCTCATAGTATTTGCTTCCTCCTTTCCCCCAGGACAGCTCATCCAGCTCCTGCGGCAGGATATCCTGCCATTTTGCACCTTTCAGGATGTAACGTGCGGATGGATGATTGTCAAAATCCTGCAGATGGAACACGTGCTCTTCCCCTGCTTCTGCGATCAGTTTAGAAACTTCGCTTTCCGGATCATTGACATCGCCATAATGTAATGCGCGACCGGAGCAGTTTCTGACGCAGGCAGGTTCTTCGCCCTGTGCACGTGAATTCAGGCAAATCGTACACTTATCCATGTTGTTATGTGCTTCACTAAATGTATTCGCATGATACGGACATTCGTTATTGCAGCTGTGACATCCGATGCACTTTTCTCTGTCAATATGGATGACACCATCGACTTTACTCTTAAATACCGCACCGGTCGGGCAGACTCTTACGCATACCGGGTCTGCGCACTGCTGGCACATCGTCGGCAGGAAATACATCTGCAGATCAGGATAGGTACCGATCGGACCAACCTTACGGACTTTGATTCTGTCAGAACCAAGTGCAGTACCGTTTTCCATCTTACAAGCCACCTGACAGCCCTTGCATCCGATGCAGCGGTCAACTTCAATTACAAATGCCAATTGTTTATTTGTATTACTCATGACCGACCTCCCATTCTGCGTCCTGCTTCAACTTCTGAACCCCTAAGCTGCTCGCGCATTCTTTCTGCTTCTTGCCAATTAGACGGGTCACCAACCTGCGGTGTCTCACCACTTGGCTGTGCCAGCCATGACAGGAAGTCTCTCGGATGCTTCCAGATTCCCTTCGGCGGTTCATCCGCAGGATAAACCTTTACCTGGAATCCGCGAAGTGTATAGGTTCCTACAACATCGTTGAATGGCGCGTCCGCTTTTGTCAGCATATTGACGTTCATCTCGGTCCAACCATGTGTCTTTGTCTCAAGTGTCTCTGGGTTCCAGAAACGTTCCATATAAACTACGCCCGGTTTAATACCTTCGGTCACTGAAACAGTCGTGCGGATCTTTCCTCTCTTGGATTCAACCCACGCCCAGGAGCCATCTTCCAGACCGTATTTTTCAGCATCGGTCGGATACATCCAGAGTTCCGGAATCGGATAGATCTCACGAAGCCACGGAACATTTCTCAATGTATTATGATGATAGAACGGTACACGTCCGCCCGTCATGACAAGCGGGAACTCTTCTGCGATCGCAGGATCATTCGGGCTCTCGAACGGCTCCAGATAATACGGAAGCGGATCGTAATCTTTTGATGCCGGCGGCAGCTCGCATTTTGCAAACGGCTGTCCGGTCCGGCCAAGCGGGATCATGCTTTCCAGATAAAGCTCACACTTCTTGGACGGTGTATTAAATCCTGCCGGTTTTCCGGTCTTTTCATCAATCTGTTTGTATACGTAATATGATTTCCACTCTTCTTTTGACATATACGTGTACGGTGTCTGCTGCTTCAGATCATCAAACGTCAGACCAACTCTGCTAAGGAAATGATCCCAAAGATCGGTAACCTTATCCCAGTACGGAAGATCTTTGCCCATGTATTCCGCATCAAATGCTTTTGCACAGTCTTCGTCACCCAGTTCGCCGCAGCGTTTTGCAATCTTGGACCAGATCAGTGTCTCATCCATTGTCTCCCACAGATGTGTCACTGCCTGACGTGCGCAAAGCGTATTGCAGGTCTCAACAATCATATCTGTCTCGAGCCACTCCTCTGTCGGAAGCAGGATATCTGCGTAGGCAGAGAATGATGTCGGATACATATACATATGAACGATGAAGTCAAGCTCATCGATCACACGGCGTACCTTCTGTGCATCGGCAAGCGCTGCCAGTTTATTACCGGAACGGTCGATCCACACACGCGGCTTATACGGTTCTCCGGTCAGGACAGCATCCAGAACACTGCTGATGTGTGCAGCATACCAGATATGAAGTCCCTTATGCTCAATACCGCCAAGACGCTTTTTGAGCTGCTCATCCGGAAGCTTATCAGCTGCGATTGGAACCGGATAGTTCGGCATGTCAAATACACCGCTGGTACGGAAGCGCTGAAGCAATGCGCCCGGACGCTCAACGTTTGCCATCAGAAGATCGATGATCGCTGTTCCCATTGCCGCCTGCTCTGAGTTCGGTGTCTGGTCCGTTGCAACGCCAAGTGCGATACCGCTCGGTGTGTTCTCTGCATACAGCTTAATGCCGGCCTCGATCCTTTCCGGATCCAGACCGCAGATCTCACCTGCTTTTTCCAGTGTGTATTCTTCTACTCTTTCCCAAAGCATATCAAATGCCGGGCGAACGGTTTTTCCGTCAACCGTAAACGTACCACGAAGCGCAGGAGCCATGCTCTCATCATACGGATACGGCATTGCTTTTGCAGAGTCAGAATTATGATCCCATACCATAAATGTATCCGGTGTGTCAGGATCATCGCTGGTCTCTGTACGCAGCAACAGGCCGGTCTCTACATCTACAAGATAAGGAAGATTGGTCCATCTGAGCACAAAATCCTTATCATACATTTCATGTTCAATAATATAACGGATCCAGGAAAGCATCAGCGCCACATCCGTTCCCGGACGGATCGGAAGCCATACATCTGCCTTTGCTGCATCCGGTGTCAGACGCGGGTCGATAACAACCGTATGCACGCCGTTTGCACGCAGATCATTGACTGCTCCGCCACCGCTGGCTGGACAGGAATAGGACGGATCTGTTCCCCAGAGTACAAGTGTCTTGATCGGTGTATCTTCCGTATCATAAATCTCGAGTGAATTGGAATCTGCAATACTCGGATCAACGCCGCCATACATCATCGTATAGGCAAGTACACGCGGCAGGTAGCACTGTGCGCAGCCCGGCTCAAACCAGTTCGGTGTTCCGAAAATATTACAAAAACGAGCGATACTCCAGATTTCCGGGTTACCGCCACCGCCTGTTGAACAGAATACTGTTTCTGCTCCGTATTTCTGTTTGGTCTCTACCAGCTTATGTGCGATGATATCAATCGCTTTATCCCAGCTGATTCTTCGCCATTTGTTCTCACCACGTTTTCCGACACGCATCATCGGATACTTATTTCTGTTCGGATGATAAAGTGCCTGTATGCCTGATAACCCCTTTGCACACATGCGGCCTTTACTCATCCGGTCTTCCGGATTGCCTTCCAGCTTGATCACCTGTCCGTTTTTAACCGTAGCGATCACACCGCAGTTCGCGATGCATGCGCGGCAGCACGTTTTGATCTTCTGAACGGAATCCTCGACCTTGACTTCTTCTTTCTGCTCAACCCTGCGGATCAGACGCTGCGTTTTGACAGCTTCTGTCATGCCTTCTACAGAAGTTGCTCCCAGAAAGTCCTGATAGGTAAAAGACGTTCTCCTGCTCATCACATTCTCCTTTTGGTTTATTCATGGTATACCATCTGTGCCCCATTTGTAGTCCTATACTATCACACTATTTTATTCATTTCAATCATTATAACAGATATTTATATACAATTTTATATAATCTACATTTTATGAAATAATTTTTGTACTCATTTCACAGTTACAATTTAGATATCATCCCGTTAATATCATTGACTTTAATCGCTTCATCGTGATATCATATTAACGAATTTTTTATAATTTAATTGGGGGAGAAAATTATGCATGATCTTGGTAACACACTATCGATATTTTTCTGCATTCCTTTCATCGGCGTGTTGTTAAGTATCGCCATCTTTCCGGTCGTAAAACCTGAATTTTGGGAAAAGAGACAGGGTCTCGTTATGTTGATCTGGTCTCTGGCTTTTCTGATTCCATTTGCAGTTGCCTACGGCTTTCCGGTCATGGGCGAGCAGTTCCTCGAAGCGATCATCGGTGACTACCTGACCTTTATCGTTCTTCTGTTCGGACTGTTCTGTGTTGCAGGTAATATTACCGTAAAAGGTAATCTACAGGGTTCGCCTAAGGTGAATCTGATCCTTATCCTGATCGGTACCGCTCTTGCAAGCTGGATTGGAACAACTGGCGCAAGTATGGTACTCATTCGTCCGCTTCTGCGCGCAAACTCCTGGAGAAAAAGAAAGACGCATCTGCCGATCTTCTTTATCTTCCTGGTATCCAATATCGGTGGTGCTCTGACACCTGTCGGTGACCCGCCACTGTTTATGGGATTCATGCGTGGCGTTCCGTTCTTCTGGAGCTTCCATGTATTCCCGATCTGGATTGTAAACATAGTCATTCTTCTTATCGTTGCTTATCTTATAGATAAGAAGGAATACAAGAAAGACTGGAACGACGGACTTCGTCCGCCGGAAGTTGCAGATCCGCAGCCGATCCGTCTTGGTGGTACACATAACATCGTATTCCTCGGCGTTATCGTATTCGCAGTTATCTTAAGCGGTATCCTGCCGAACGTTCCGCCGTTTGACGGTGCGATCCATATTTATGGCGAAGTACATCTGACCTACGCTGCTATCATCGAGGTAATCATGATCCTGATCGCAGCATGGCTGTCCTTTAAGACCACGCAGAAGGAAGTTCGTGATAACAACGAGTTCACCTGGGGTCCGATCAAAGAGGTTGCGATCCTGTTCCTTGGTATCTTCATTACCATGATCCCGGCTCTGCTGATCCTGAAAGCAAAAGGTGGAGAGCTCGGACTGACACAGCCGTGGCAGCTGTTCTGGGTAACCGGTGCAATGTCCAGTTTCCTCGACAACACACCGACCTACCTCGTATTCCTTACGACAGCATCCACACTGGGCGAGACTGCCGGCGTTCTGACAACGCTTGGATATGTATCACCGATTCTGTTGATCGCGATCTCCTGCGGTGCCGTATTCATGGGTGCAAACACCTATATCGGAAACGCACCGAACTTCATGGTAAAAGCAATCGCAGAAGAATCCGGCGTCAAGATGCCATCCTTCGGTGGTTACCTTGCATGGTCAGGAAGATTCCTGATTCCTGTATTCATCCTCGATACAGGTCTGCTGTTCCTGTTGCAACGCTTCATGGGATGACAAATCTAATTCAAACACAACGAAGAAAGCCGGCTCAATGCCGGATTTCTTTTATACCTAAAATATATACTATTAAAAAAGAATCCGGCACTAAGCCGGATTCTCAGACTGAAGACAAAGTCCAGGTTAAAGCCTGGGCTTTTCTTTTGCCCATTCTAATGCTTAGACTGCTTGATCATCCCTTATCTG
>CADBRG010000314.1 GCA_902797015.1 uncultured Lachnospiraceae bacterium | reverse complement strand
GAGGGTATGGATTATGCGATCCCGATTTCAACCGCAGAGCCGATCATCAATGACCTGATCGAACGGGAAGTGGTAGCAGAAGCGGAGCAGGCATACCTTGGTATCGCAGGTGTAGATGTCACCGCGTCTGCAGCAGCGACTTATGACATGCCGGAGGGAATCTTTATCGCACGGGTAGAGCCGGGGACGGCAGCAGAAGCAGCCGGCCTGCAGAAGGGCGATATCATCACCGGCTTTAACGGACACGACATCTCTACTATGGACGAGCTCAAATCGGATCTGTCCTATTGCGAGGCCGGAAAAGAAGTCGAGCTGAAATATAAGCGGGCAAATGATGGGCAGTATGAAGAAAACACGATCACTGTCACACTGGGCAAGCGTCCTGCCGGTCAGTAAAAGGACAGTTTATAGAATCTTTTCCGAATATGAGAAAGTACAGATGTTGTGTAGTATATAGACAGATCGTGGAGAATAGCACAATATTCTGACAATTTAGATTAATTGCACAAAAAGAAAGAAAAATATTAGTGAAAGCGGAGAAAAGTCAATCAAGACATTGACATTTCTCCGTTTTTCAATTATATTGTACTCAGAAAAAAACAAACGCTTCTGAATCAAAAACCTTGGGCTATTTAGAAAAAAGTAAGGAACCTCGGGGGTTACCAGTACAAAGCCAGGAAGAAGAATAAGAGGAAGGAACGGTTGTGATCAATTGAATAAAGAAGGTTTCCCGGGATGTCATCGATATCCAAGGAGAAGGAAATCTGGTACAGGACGAGAAGACGGAGCTCAAGGAGGAACTGAATGAGTCCAATCGAACTGTAAGGGGGCACTACTTAATGAATCGGTTAAGGTAGTGCCCTTTTACATGCGCGTTCCTACGAGCGGTGCAAAAACGAGGCATACGGAATCTGGGAGCTTGCTCACAAAGAATCCGGATGCCTTGTTTTTATAGCGCGACAGCGCGTCATGAGCAAGAGCGCTTCGCGCTCTGCGAATGTAACCGCTCGTAGAAACGCGCATGTATATACATTTTCGCTTGCACATGCTTTTTGGATAGAGTAATATGGTAGCTGTTGGATTTATAACAACTCGATTGAGAATATATAAATAAGGAGAAACAGCATGGCTACAGTCAGAACACGTTTCGCACCGAGCCCGACCGGACGGATGCACGTAGGAAATTTAAGAACCGCGCTTTATACTTACCTGATCGCAAAGCATGAGGATGGAGAGTTTGTTCTCCGGATCGAGGATACCGATCAGGAGCGATATATGGAAGGCGCAGTGGACATCATTTATCATACCCTGGCGGAGACCGGCCTGGTACATGACGAGGGACCTGACAAAGAGGGTGCATATGGTCCGTATGTGCAGAGCGAGCGTGTGAAAAGCGGCCTGTATCTGGATTACGCAAAACAGCTGATTGAAAAGGGTGAGGCCTATTACTGTTTCTGTGATAAAGAGCGTCTGGACAGCTTAAAGCAGAAGGTGGGCGACAAGGAGATCAGCTTCTATGACAAGCATTGCCTGCATCTTTCCAAAGAAGAGATCCAGGCAAACCTGGATGCCGGCAAACCGTATGTCATCCGCGCAAATGTACCGAATGAGGGAACGACATCCTTCCGCGATGAGATCTATGGAGAGATCAGCCAGCCGAACGCAGAGCTGGATGATATGATCCTGATCAAGTCTGACGGATATCCGACTTATAATTTCGCAAACGTTGTAGATGATCATCTGATGAACATCACGCATGTTGTGCGCGGAAATGAATACCTTTCTTCCGCACCGAAGTATACGCGTCTGTATCATGCATTCGGCTGGGAGGAGCCGGTCTATATTCACTGCCCGCTGATCACAAATGAAGAGCATCAGAAGCTTTCCAAGCGCAGCGGACATTCTTCCTATGAAGATCTGATCGAGCAGGGATTTTTGACAGAGGCGGTGATCAACTTTGTCGGACTTCTTGGATGGAGCCCGGAGGACAACCAGGAGATCATGACGCTTGAGGAGATGGTTAAAAAGTTTGACTATCATCACATTAATAAATCCCCTGCCGTATTTGATATGGGCAAGCTGCGCTGGATGAACAGCGAATATTTCAAGGCAATGGATCCGGAGCGTTTCTATGAGATGGCGCTTCCGTATATCAAGGAAACCGTGACCAGAGATCTTGACCTGAAAAAGATCGCGGCAATGGTACAGACCAGAATTGAGGTCTTCCCGGACATCCATGATCTGATCGATTTCCTGGAGGAAGTTCCGGAATACGATGTGTCCATGTATGCGCATAAGAAGATGAAATCCACACCGGAGACATCTCTGAATGTGTTAAAAGAACTGGTGCCGGTATTAGAAGAACAGGAAGACTACAGCAACGATGTTTTGTTTGAACTGTTGAAGGGATTTGCTGCTGAAAAAGAAGTGAAAAACGGCGTTGTGATGTGGCCTGTAAGGACCGCACTTTCCGGAAAACAGATGACACCGGGCGGCGCAACGGAACTGCTGGAGCTTCTGGGAAAAGAAGAATCCTTAAAGCGGATCCATGCAGCAATCGAAAAGTTAGAAAACGAGGCGTAGAAAAACCTGGCAATTTGTGCAAACTGACAGAAATGTCTATATGTAGTATTTTCTGTTGCGTTTGAAAACCAGATGTTGTAAAATTTTAAACCGAAGACGGCACATCGGCGTACCGGCTGTGCCGTCTTTCTTTTTGCAAAAATATAGGGCTTTTACAAGAAAAGCAGTCGAAAAAAGAAGATAAGAAGTGGGAGAAAAGGGTATATGAAAATCATCAAAAGAAGCGGGACGGAGATGGAATTTGACCTGAGCAAGATCACAGCAGCCGTCGAAAAAGCAAACAACAGTGTAGCGGACAACGAGCGAATGACACCGGAGCAGATTGCAGTCATTTCTGCAAATATGCGCACAATCTGTGAGGGCATGAACCGTGCGCTCTCCGTAGAAGAGATTCAGGACCTTGTCGAGAACCAGATCATGAACCAGCGTGCATTTGCCGTAGCGCGTAACTATATTACCTATCGCTACAAGAGAGCGCTGATCCGTAAGTCGAACTCCACAGATCAGCAGATTCTGACGCTTCTTGAGTATGACAATGAAGAGGTAAAACAGGAAAACTCCAATAAGAACCCGGCTGTCAACAGCGTGCAGAGAGACTATATGGCAGGCGAGGTCAGCAAGGACATCACCAAGCGTTTCCTGCTCGAACCAGACATCTGGAAGGCGCATGAGGAAGGCATCATTCATTTCCACGATGCGGATTATTTTGCGCAGCATATGCACAATTGCTGCCTCGTCAACTTAGAGGACATGCTGCAGAACGGCACCGTGATCAGCGGAACGATGATCGAGAAGCCGCATACATTTTCCACTGCATGCAACATTGCGACACAGGCAGTTGCGCAGATCGCAAGTTCTCAGTACGGCGGACAGAGCATTTCACTTTCCCACCTGGCACCGTTTGTACAGTGCAGCCGTGAAAAATATCGCGCCGAGGTTGCAGAGGAGATGCAGGCAAACGGCATCGAGGCATCCGAAGAGGTCATCAACAACATCGCTGAGATGCGCCTGAAAAAAGAAGTGAAGCAGGGCGTGCAGATGATCCAGTACCAGGTGATCACCCTGATGACCACAACGGGACAGGCTCCTTTTATTACGATCTTCATGTATCTGAATGAGGTGCCGGATGGCCGTGAGCGGGAGGATCTGGCCCTGCTGATCGAAGAAGTGCTG
>CADBRG010000313.1 GCA_902797015.1 uncultured Lachnospiraceae bacterium | reverse complement strand
GTGTATACGGCGCGCAGGAGGGAACGATCCGCCGCTCCTGGATCAAAGAGCTTGGCATCAAGGTTGTTCACATTGACCCGTATCAGAACTCTACGGCAGCATTTGTACCGGGCAGATGGATTGCGCCGAAACCGGGTACAGATACCGCTATGGCAATCGCGATCGCAAATGTCTGGATGAACGAAGGTACATATGATAAAGAATATGTTGCAACCAGAACACTTGGATTTGAGACATGGCAGTCCTACGTGCTTGGCGAGGATGATGGTGTGCCGAAGACACCGGAATGGCAGGAGCCGATCACAGGCATCCCGGCCCGTACGGTTCGCGCACTGGCACAGGAATGGGCAAAAGGTAAGACTTATCTTGCTGCCGGCGGTATCACCTGCTTTGGCGGTGCCTGCCGTGTGGCTTACGGAACGGACTGGGCAACCGCAATGACCTGTCTTGCATTCATGCAGGGTATCGGTAAACCGGGCGTCAACTTTGGCGGCCTGCAGTATGGTACACCGCTTGATACCCGCTTCTGGTTCCCGGGATATGCAGACGGCGGTTTCTCCGGTGACTACATTGGCAGTGGTGCCGGCGTAGCACTTTACAACCGTATGCCACAGTCCCCGTCTGTTAACTCCTGCATCCAGCAGATCCCGCGTCTGCGGATTCCGGAAGCAATCATTGAGAAGCATGCGGAAGCGCACAATATGCCGGTATTCTCCGTAAGCGGACAGTTTACCAAGACCGTATATCCGGCACCGGGACATGAACCGGTTAAGATGTACTGGAAGTACGGCGGCTCCCATATCGGAACGCAGCCGGAGTCTAAGCGGTTTGCAAAAATGTACCGCACGGACAGCCTGGAGTTTGTAGTTAACCAGTCGATCTGGTTCGAAGGTGAAGCGAAATTTGCCGACATCATCCTGCCGGCATGTACAAACTTTGAGCGCTGGGATATCGCAGAATTCGGTAACTGCGGCGGCTATATCGAGAAGTCCTATCTGCAGAACAACCACCGTGTCTGCTTTGTACAGCATAAATGCATCGAGCCGCTGGGCGAGTCAAAATCCGATTTTGATATCTTCCAGGCGGTTGCAAACAAGCTGGGCCTGTGGCAGGTATTCTCAGAGGGTAACTCGGAATACGACTGGGCAAAACGTTACTTTAACGCAACCGACCTGAAAAAACGTGTTTCCTGGAAAGCACTGCTGCAGAAGGGTTACTACGTTGTACCGCCGCTTCCGGCAGACAGAAGAGATCCGGTAGCGTTCAGCTGGTTTGCAAAAGGCATCAAGAAGGATACACCGGAGCTGACCCCGCTTCCGTCCGAGTATTACGGAAAGTATGGAGAGGGCCTGCAGACACCGTCAGGATTGTACGAGTTTGAGGCACAGACCTTAAAACGTTTTGATCCGGATGATGAAGAGCGTGAGCCGATCTGCAAGTACCATCCGTCGTGGGAAGGCACCGAGTCAGAGCTCTATGAGAAGTATCCGCTGCAGCTGATCTCACCGCATTCGAAGTACAGCTTCCATACGATGGGGGACGGCAAAGATTCCAACATCAACGATATCGACGAGCATCGTATGCTGATCGACGGATTCCGTTACTGGATCTTCCGTATGAATCCGGCAGATGCCGAGGCGAGAGGCTTAAAGCAGGGCGATATCGTAGAAGTATACAATGACAGAGGAAACGTTCTCTGCGGTCTGCAGGTAACAGAGCGTGTGCCGGCAGGAACGGTACATTCCTATGAAGCCTGTGCAGATTACATCCCGCTTGGTGAGCCGGGTGGCGATGGTGTCGTAGAGAAAAACGGTTGTATCAACAACCTGACCAATAAACGGTTTATTGTAAAGCATGCACACGGAATGAGCGCAAACTCATGTCTCGTAGAAGTGCGTAAATGGGAAGGAGGCGAGGAAGCATGAAAACATGGCATATGATTGTAGACGTTTCAAAATGTGTCGGTTGTTATAACTGCATGCTGGCTTGTAAGGATGAACATGTCGGAAACGCCTGGCTTCCTTACACAGATGAACAGTCTCTTCACGGAGACAAATGGATCAATCCGGTCCGCGTAGAGAGAGGAAGCGTACCGTTTACAGAGGTGGCATTTGTCACCAAAACATGTATGCACTGTGACGATGTACCCTGTGCGAAGAAATGTCCGGATGCGATCAAGAAAAGAGAGGACGGCATCGTTCTGATCGATCAGGTTCGCGCACGTGGCAACAAGAACCTCGTAGATGCATGCCCGTACGGTCACATCCATTGGAACGAAGAGCTGCAGACAGCACAGAAATGTACGATGTGCGCACATCTTCTGGATGAAGGCTGGGAAGAGCCGCGCTGCGTACAGGCCTGCCCGCTCCGGGCACTGAGCGTGGTCTACTGCGATGACATTGAGTTCGACCAGATGGTTGAAAAGCAGAAGTTAAAACCGCTTACAGACGGCAGCAACAGACCGCGTGTCCTGTATAAGAACCTTTACAAGATCAACAAATGCTTTGTCGCAGGTGCGCTGGCTTACATGGATGGAGACATCGAGACAGCGGCTACCGAAGCAAAGGTTAAGCTTTCTATGAATGGCATCCCGCTTCTTTCGACTTATGTAGATTTCCTCGGAGAGTTTAAGCTCGATAAGCTGCCGAAAAACAGCGGCACCTATACACTCGAGTGCTTCATGGAAGGATGCAAAACGATCGAGCAGGAAGTGACGATCGAAGAAGACAGCATCAATTTAGGATGTCTGATGTTCGAGAAAGCATAAGAACAGTAAAAGGCAGTATCGGAAAGAGTAATGATGGAAGCAGTAAGGAATGGACAAAATGCAGAACGGATCCGGGAAGCAGATGAGATCTTCCGGGAAGCAGAAGCAGTCTGGTGTGAAGAAGACCTGCCTGTGATCGACCGGGATGTCAGGGCACGTGTCAGAGAGACAGCGTGCCAGGCGGTGCAGACACAGGTGTTTGCAAAGGATTATGCGGATGCATGTGAAGCATTTTATCTGTTCCGTAAGCTCCACAGCTTTGCAGATCAGATGCCTGCATGGGCCGTGCTGACAGGAGATTACTTTTTCAGCCGGTTTTCCCATGCACTGATCCCGATCGACAATGTCGAGCTGATTGACCGATTTTCAGACTACCTGAAAGAAGTCGTAAAGATGATCAACACAGAGCCGGATCTTGAAGGATACCTGGCATTTATCAGACAAACAGCATTGGAGATTTCGTTATGATGCAATGGCAGGCATTCTGCTCAGAAAAACAGATCAGGGAGTTGAAGCCCCTGTTTGGCGAATTGCAGAAGGTGCTGGAGGGTCTGGAGACGGAGCTTATGGATTTTCAGATCCCGGGACGGCCGGAAATGGAGGACGGATTAAAACGTCTGATCGGTGCCGGCGGGAAGCGGCTACGGCCAAGCCTTGCCTGGGTCTGTTACCGGCTGGGAGAGGAACAAAAGCTTCCTGTCCTTCCGCTCATGTGTATGCTGGAGCTGATGCATACCGCGTCGCTGGTACACGATGATATCGTGGACAATGCAGCGTTAAGACGCAATGTGCCAACGATCCATTCGCAGACAAACCGTCGCACGGCGGCAGAAAGCGGGGATTTCCTCCTGGGAAAGGCGATGGAGTATTTAAAGATCTATCGCGGAACGGGAATCAATGAGATTCTGGCGGATGTATCGGCGCAAATGTGCCGGGGAGAGTTTTCGCAGATGCGAAATCTCTACCAGACTGCAGGGCAGAATGTAGAGACCTATCTGATGCAGTGCCGGCAGAAAACGGCATATCTGATCGCTGCAAGCTGCTATTGCGGGGCTGCGGCAGGCGGATTGGAGCAGGCGCAGAAAGAAGCGCTGCGGGCTTACGGCGAAGGCATCGGGATCGCGTTCCAGCTGAAAGATGATCTGCTGGATTTCACGGCAGATGCAGAGTTCGGGAAAAAACGCGGTCAGGATCTTAGAAACGGTATCTTTACACTGCCTGTGCTATATGCGTTTTCGAAGAATCCGGATCCACGGATGATCCAGCTTGCGGAAAGCAGAGAGAAAACAGAGTCGGATCTGGAACAGCTTCTTACTTATGTGAAAGATGCAAACGGAATTGAATATACGTTAGAGCGGATCAACGCAGTGACAAGCGAGGCAATCAGCCGGCTGGCAGTACTGCCGGACGGAATGCCGAAGCAGGCATTGATCCGAATCGCAGAAGCCTTAGACCGGAGAAAGGTATAAGGAATCAGAAAGGAGATGGGGGCAAATGGCAATAATCTTGTCACCTAAGCAGAGAAAAGCAAAAAAAGTACATGATCTCTACCAGAACGTATGCAGAGACCATGATGCGATGAAGGATATTTCCAGCTTTGGACTGGTCAGAGTCTGGAGAAAAAATGTAGAACAGGAGATCAGTGCCAACCGGTTTGGACATATTCTGGATGTATGCTGCGGAACCGGTGCGATGACACTGGCACTTGCGACAAACAATCCGGCAGCAGAAGTTGTTGGTGTTGATTTTTCAGGTAATATGATTACCATCGCAAACCATCATGCAGCAGAGAAGGCACTCGGAAATGTGGAGTTCTTCTGTGAGGATGCCAATGAGCTGCACTTCCCGGACGGATACTTTGACTGTGTTGTTGTATCGTTCGGATTATCCGGTATTCCGGACTATGACAAATTCCTGCGGGAAATGAACCGGGTGCTGATCCCGGGCGGATCGATCTTTATCCTGGATTATGCAAATCCGGAGGATGACAGACTGAAAGTACTGCTTTCTGCCGGACGCAGCGTGATGATGCCTGCAGCAGGACTTCTGCTGGCAGGAAAAGGAAAAGACTTTTTGAAGGTGTCACTGATGGAAGGTGATGTTCCTTCTTCCAAAAAGGTTTGCACGATGCTTCAGAAGAACGGTTTTGAGCACATCGGTGCCAGACCGATCACAGGCGGCATGGCAGCATGTTACCGCGCGCAGAAGATTTATGGTTAAGAGATAGAGAGGAATAAGATCATGAAAAAATTCATAAAAGTAGTAGCAATCGCAGGCGCAGTTATCTATGCTGCATCCAAGCTTTATCAGAAGTTCATGAGAGAGCCGGATTACGAAGAGTTCGATGATGACGGCGCAAGCAAAGGTTTTGATCTGGAAGCAGAAGAAGAAGAGTCTCTTGCAGAAAAGATCAGAAAAGCTGCAAAATCAGCTCTGATGTAAAAAGTTCTCAAAGAACAAAGGAGGACTGATATGGGCGAAGATAAATTTGATGTCATCATCGTTGGCGGTGGATTGGCAGGACTTACGGCCGGTATCGTTTTAGCGGAGCAGGGACTGGAAGTACTCCTGATCGAGCGCGGAGATTATTGCGGATCCAAAAATGTGACTGGCGGACGTCTGTACGGTCACAGCCTGGAAAAGGTAATCCCGGGATTTGCCGAAGAAGCACCGATCGAGCGTGTGATCAAAAAGGAGCGCATCTCCCTGATGACCGAAGATACCAGCGTGGATATCGGCATCACTTCTAAAAAGTTCAGTACAGAACCGGAAAACACTTCTTATTCTGTCCTTCGCGCCAAGTTTGACCGCTGGCTGGAAGGAAAGGCAGAAGAAGCAGGCGTCATGCTGGTTCAGGGAATCCGCGTGGATCATGTTCTGACCGATGAAGACGGAAAAGTCATCGGTATCGATGCTGCTGAAGAAGAGATGTATGCAGACTGTGTTATTCTGGCAGACGGCGTAAACTCCCTGCTGGCACAGGAGCTTGGTATGAAGAAGGAGCTGGAGCCGGATCAGGTGGCAGTCGGCGCTAAAGAAGTCATTAAGCTCGGCGAAGAAGTCATCAACGAGCGTTTTGGCGTACAGAGCGGCGAAGGTGTTGCATGGATGGCAGCCGGAGATCCGACTGCAGGCGGCTTTGGCGGCGGCTTCTTATATACCAATAAGGACAGTGTTTCCATCGGTGTCGTAGCGACGCTTTCCGATATCGGATACAGTGATATCTCTGTTCCGAATCTGGTAGACCGGTTCAAAGAGCATCCGGCGATCGCGCCCCTGTTAGAGGGCGGCGAAACGGAGGAATACGCAGCGCATCTGGTTTCTGAGGACGGCATCTACATGGTTCCGGAATTATACCGTGACGGCGTACTCGTAGTAGGAGACGCAGCAGGCCTTGTTGTAAACCTGGGCTTTACCGTCAGAGGTATGGATTTTGCGATCGAGTCTGGTCGTCTGGCTGCTGAGACAATCCTTAAGGCACACGAGATGCGGGATTACAGCGCAAAGATGCTCTCAGCTTATGAGAAGGCCTTAGAAGACAGCTTTGTTTTCCGAGATATGAGAGCGTATAAGGGTTTCCCGGCACTGACCGCGAACCGCATGATCTATAAGAATCTGCCGGAGACAGCAGATGAAATCGTAACCAAGCTCTTTACCGTAGACGGAAAGCAGGATCCTGATCTGGTATCCTTCCTCTTGCAGTCACTGCTGGGGATGGCTTCACCGGCACAGCTTCTGGGTCTTGCGGGAACCGCATTAGAATCTTTATAGGTGATCGAATATGAAAAGAATGGCGATAGAAAACAAACTGGCGCTGAACGTATTTCATACGGAGGATAACGATCCGCATATTGAGATCGACAAGGAATATGCCAATGAAGAAGAGATCCGCAAGGTCGTACTGGCATGTCCCGCGGAGTGCTACAAATACATTGACGGTAAGGTGACATTCAGTCATCTGGGATGCTTAGAATGCGGCACATGCAGGGTTTTGTCACATGGAAAGCTGGTAAAATCCTGGAATCATCCGTTTGGTTCGGTAGGCGTATTATACAGACAGGGATAGGAAAAGGAGAACAGAAACATGAGAGAAACAATCAAAAATCTGTGTGTACTTCTGGTGATCGGTTATGCGCTCTATAAGATCTATGAGAAGTTCTTTAAGGGTTCCGATCTTTTAGACATGAGTGAATTTGAAGACAATACGGACAGTGATCTGGAAGCGATCGCAGAAGAGTCACTTTCTGACAGAATCAAACGTGCAGCAGGAAGAACTTTTTCCAAATTTGAAGATGAATTTTAAGAAGCCGGATACAATATGAAGACACTTCGATTCTGGCTTACAAATGCAAGACCTGCCTCACTGCCACAAAGCGTAATGCCTGCATTGACGGCACTGTTCCTGGCGGTGGTGAATGAGGATTTCTGCTGGTGGCTTGGCGTGCTTGCTCTGGTTGGCGGCAGCCTGGCACATCTGGGAATGAATCTGGCAGATGATTATTATGATTATAAAAAGGTGCAGACGGGCTTTCGGGACAGTCTCGCAAGAGAAGGGATCCGGGCCCGTACTGCCAAGTGCCCCTATATTGTCAGCGGGGAAGCAACACCCGGACAGACCCTTAGGGCAGCCGTGATCTTCGGGATCCTTGCGTTGATCCCGGGTATCATTGTGCTGATCTTCCGCGGATGGCCGATCTTAGTGATCGTGCTCATCGCGTTGTTCCTCGGGGAATCTTATTCCGGGAATCCGCTTCGTTTGAGCTATCGCGGCATGGGAGAGGCAGATATCGGGATTATGTTTGGCCCCCTTTTGATGAGCGGGGTTTATTTTGCTGCGGCGGGAAGACTCTCGTGGCATCTTCTGATCCCTGCGATCTGCATGGGGCTTCTGGTTACGGATGTTTTGTATGTGCACTCGGTTCTGGATATTGAAGCAGACCGTAATGTACAGAAAAACACATTGGCGGTCGTATTGAAAAAAGAAGGACCACAGCTGGCAGCGCTGGCAATCATTTTGTTTGGACCGTATGTGCTGACAGGAATCGCAGTCCTTGCAAAAGCATTGCATCCTGCATATGCGCTGGTTGTCATCACACTGCCGTGGGCAATCCGCTTATTCCGGTCTGTAAAAGCACATGTGGATGACCCTTCGGCACCGGTCGTTGTCAAAGGCTATAACGGGCCGATGGCAAACTGGGATATCATATGTCAGGCGGGACTTGACTGGTTTATGTTCCGCTGGTATCTGGCACGGAATCTGATGACGGCATTTGCGATCATTTATGTCGTCGTATCGCTCGTTTTAAGAATCATTGGGTAGCTTGGGAAAGGCTGACGTTTGATGAAGAATTATTTTTATCTGCCGGCATGGTATCTGAAAAATGTCGCGGGAAAACAGCATAAGCCGTTGCAGACGGTTCTGTTTCTGACAGATTACTGCAATTTGAAATGCAGACACTGTACACAGGACGGTCATGCAGGAACGACCATGAAGCCGTGGAGACAGATCGAAGAGGAACTGCGGTTTTCTTATGCACAGGGTTCCAGATTTCTGGACTTAGAGGGCGGAGAGCCGACACTCTGGCGGGACGGATCTTTAGGAATCAATGATGTAATCCGTCTGGCAAAAGAGATTGGATTTTTCTCTGTGACGGTAACGACAAACGGTCAGAAG
Organism: uncultured Lachnospiraceae bacterium; assembly: GCA_902797015.1. GTDB lineage: Bacteria > Bacillota > Clostridia > Lachnospirales > Lachnospiraceae > SY8519. The sequence goes on along the minus strand of CADBRG010000313.1, from coordinate 5,880 downwards.
CCCTTCGGATATCTGAAAGCAGATTCCATCTGGGTGAGCGTGGACGGGTACAAAAAAGTACATGATCTGATCCGCGGGGAAGGTGCATTTGCAAAGCTTGACAAAAACATTTCAGAGAGCGGTCACCCTGCCGTCAGCATCAATATGGCGGTCAATAACCTGAACTGGAAATCGGTCCGTGATGTGGTTCGTTATGCGAAGCAGCATCCGGGCATTCGTTCCGTTTCCGTTAATTTCCACACACCCTATCCGGGCACCGAAAACCTGATGCCGGATAAGGAGACAAAAAACAGAGTGATTGATCTTCTGATCACGATGAAGCGGGCAGGATATCCGATCATGAACAGTGTTTCCGGGCTGAATCAGATGCGTGGAAAGGGCAGTTCGGAATACTGCTGGATCACGAACTTTATCCTGACGGATGGGAGCAGGTTATCCTCCTGTCCCGGAAAGCTGATGGGCGTCTGTGAAAATTGTGGTTTTTCCATGTCCGGTGAGATGAGAAGTGTGGTACACTTTAAACCGGATACACTGCTTGCAGGACTGAAGCTTCGGATGTGAGGATGAGATCATGATACATGAGATACTGCACCTGATCGCCGGCGCGGTGATTGGCGGCCTGATTGGATACTGTACGAATTATCTGGCAATTCGTATGCTGTTCCGCCCGCGTGAGGAAAAGCGGATCGGGAATTTTAAAGTGCCGTTTACGCCCGGTGTGATTCCGCGCAGAAAAGATAAGCTCGCCAGAGAGATTGGCGAAGCGGTTGCACAAAAAGTATTTACAGATGAGGATATTTCGGGGATTTTTACCTCGGAGGGAATGAAGCAGACTGTTGCAGACGGGATGCTTTTTTTCGCGTCCGGAGATGAGAAAAAGCAAAGCCTCGCAACTCTTATGGAGACCTATCTGGAAAAGGGCGAGCAGGCAGATTTTTTGCGTCACCTGGATGCCTCCATGCGGGAGAAGGTGCTCGGCGCCTTAGAGCGTAATGACATGAGCAAGCGGATCGCCTATGAATGCCGGATCCAGATCCGTGAACGGATCAAAGGAATGGTGGCAGCACGCGCGATCAGTGAGGACAAGATCGAGACCCTCTCAGATTATCTGGGACGGTATCTGCAGCATTATGTAAAGGTGCATGTGGATGATCTGATCATGCCGATCCTGCAGGAAGAAACCATGATGCTTCTCCGGCAACCGACAGATCAGCTGCTGGCAGAATCCGGCTTTTCCGAAGAGATGATCAAGAGAACCATGGGAAAGGTCTATGATGACTTTATGAAGGAACATGGCGCAGATGTGGTGCGGCAGTTTGACATCGCCGGCCTGACAGAGAAAAAGATCATTGCCTTCCAGCCGGAAGAGATTGAGGCACTTGTGAACCGGACGATCAAACGGGAAATGCAGGCAGTCGTCAATCTGGGCGGTGTGCTGGGTGTCATCATCGGCTTTGTGGCTGCGTTTTTGTAAGAAACGTTTCGACCTGCTGTCTGTCAGTCAGCGCCGTTCCGGCACCGATCGCGGTGGTGCAAATGGCACCGCAGGCGCTCGCAAACATAAGAGCGTCCTCTACGTTGCTTCCTCTGATCAGTTCGGAGGCAAATGCAGCGATGAAGTTATCGCCTGCGCCGGTGGAATCGACAGCTTCGATCGGAAAAGCAGGAAGCATGATCTCATGTTCGTTGTTTTTCAGATAACAGCCCTTAGAACCTAATTTGATGATTACATTTTGTACACCAAAGGAAAGAAATACATCTGCCATTTCTTCGGGCGTTTCTTTCCCGGTATAACATTTCCCTTCATCTTCGTTCGGCGTGATGTAATCAATGAGCGGCAGAGATTCTGAAATATCCGACAGTGTCAATGCACGGAAATTCGGGATTTTGGTATCCGCAAATATCATGACGCCGCTTTCTTTTGCAGCGGTCAGCACATCATGAATGATCGCAGGATCATCAAATGGTGCACGAAAGAGGGAACCTAAAGTAATGGCTCTGGTTTGTGAGAAACAGTCTGTATATCGTTCCGGGTGGAAATTGTATTTATGTGAGCGGTTTGTGATGGACATTCTGGTTCCGTCATCATTGACCAGCATGGTTGTGACAGGCGTAGAATGGTCCGCATTTTTTACGATCAGAGAGGGATCTACCCCATATTTCTTTAATCCGTCTTCTACCATATCTCCTGCTGTATCCATCCCCAAAGTGCAAAGGATCGCTGTGCGCATACCAAGCTTTGATGCGGCCAGCGCTTCATTGACCGCCTCGCCGCCGATATGCAGGTCGCCTGATGCCGCACGGTATCCGGCTGCTGAGATCGGTTTGGGATTGAAACCTTTGATGATCGAATCCACCAATGCCATTCCGATACAGATCAGATCATAGTTTCGTGTCATAGATTTATCCTCCATTCTGGTTTGGCTGCCATTCATTGATCTTCTTTCGAAGCGTGTTCAAGACACGCTTTTTATTTTTGCTCCATTCGGGCGCGATCAGATCTTTTTTGTTTCCGTCTCCTGTCATGCGGTGAATGACCATCGTTTTTGGCAGGATGGACAGACACTCACAGATCAGGTCCGTATAATCATCGAATGACAGGACATCAAATTTGCCGGCGCGGTATTCACTGGCCAGATCCGTTCCCTCCAGGACATGTAAGAGCTGCAGTTTGATGCCGTCTACAGAGCTGTTCCCGACATAGGATACGGTTTCTAACATTTCTTCTTTTGTTTCGCCGGGGAGTCCGAGGATGACGTGTGTGATGACAATCAGTCCTGCCGACTTAAGTCGTTTGACAGCATCATCATAAACCGGCAGATCATAGCCGCGGCGGATGTAAGTGGCAGTCTTTGGATGGATCGTCTGCAATCCGAGCTCGACCCAGACAGGTTTTTGCGTATTCAGATCCCCAAGCAGGGCAATGACATCATTGGGAAGACAGTCCGGTCTGGTTGCAACGGAGAGCGCGACAATATCGGGATGTGCGATCGCTTCAGCAAACAGCTTTTTCAGATGTGTTACAGGCGCATAGGTGTTCGTATAGGCCTGGAAATAGGCGATATATATTCCTTTGCCGGCAGGCATTTTTTGGGTAAGACGAAGTTTCCCGCGTTCGATCTGTTCCGTGACGGAACATGCAGCATCCTCGGCAAAATCACCGGAACCGTGTCCGGAGCAGAAGATGCAGCCACGCGTATCAAGTGTGCCATCCCGGTTCGGACAGGTAAAACCGCCATCGATCGCAATCTTATATACTTTTTGTCCAAAGGTATCCCTCAGGTATTGGTTAAGTGAATAATATTCCATGAGGGTATTTTACAGCATTCTTCAATTATATTACAATGGGTTAAAAAGATCGAAAGGAGTAAGAAGATGGAATATTATCATACTTTTTTGGGCGTTACGGATGCAAAACGCTCCCTGGAGTTTTATCTCAATGCGTTTGAAGGTGCCAGAGTGACAAAAGAATTTGAGATTGACGGCAACCATATGTACATTCTGGATCTGAACAATGGCATTGTATTTGAGATGCTTGAGCTTCCGAAGGAGACAGTTAAGGAGCATGTCGTGGATGTCAAGGGACCGATGCCGTATGTTGATTATTCAGGAATCTTCCAGCATCTTGCGATCCAGTTTGACAGTAAAGAAGAGATCACAGCACAGTATGAGCGACTGGTCACATCAGGATGTGGGATCATCCGGCCTTTAAATTTCGGATTTCTGATCCATGGCCTGAACGGTCATCCGGACTTTTACGGAAACGGTGCACATGTAACAGGACCGGACGGAGAGATCATTGAGCTTTGCTGGGATGTAGAAGTATAACGGACATAATGATAAATGCATCTGTTTCAACAAAAACAGATGCATTTTTTTGCGCTATCGTGTATGATAATAGTGTATGGGTAACTAAGTTACACGAATGGAAGTACAATGACCCGGAACAAAAGGAGGTGTCATAATGGGATTAATACATGCGGCTTTAGGTGCAGCAAGTGGTGTTTTGGCGGACACATGGAAGGACTATTTTTATTGTGATGCATTACCGGAGAATATCTTAGCGGTAAAGGGCAAAAAAAGAGAGTCCGGCCGTTCTTCAAACCGATATGGAAATGACAATATCATCACCTCCGGTTCTGTTATCGCGGTGGCAGACGGGCAGTGTATGATCATTGTAGATCAGGGAAAGGTCGTAGAGCTTTGTGCGGAACCGGGTGAGTTTACGTATGATGCTTCTACAGAGCCGAGTATCTTTACCGGCAGCCTGAAAGAGGGAATCATCGCGACCTTCGAGCAGATCGGCAAGCGTTTTACGTTTGGCGGTGAGGCACCGAAGGATCAGCGCATCTACTATATCAACACTAAAGAACTGATCGGTAATAAATACGGTACTGCGGCACCGGTTCCGTTCCGTGTTGTGGATGAACGTGCAGGCATTGATCTGGACATTTCCATCACCTGCTTTGGTGAATACAGTTATAAGATCTCTGATCCGATCCTGTTCTACACCAATGTGTGTGGCAACTTTGATGGCACCTATGATCGTGCGAAGCTGGACGGACAGTTGAAATCTGAGCTTTTGACAGCATTGCAGCCGGCGTTTGCGCGGATCAGTGAAATGGGAATCCGTTATTCAGCGGTACCGGGTCACACGAAGGAACTCGCAGACGCGCTGAACGAAGAGCTGAGCGCTTCCTGGCGTGAGAAGCGTGGTCTCGAGATCGTGGCAGTCGGTGTATCCAGTCTGAAGGCAAATGAAGCCGATGAGCAGATGATCAAAGAGATGCAAAAAGAGACTGCTTATATGGATCCGCGTCGTGCGGCGGCACATATGACCAGTGCACAGGCATCTGCGATGCAGGCTGCAGCATCGAATGAGAATGCAGGCCCGATGATGGCATTTGCAGGAATGAACATGGCAGCGAATGCCGGCGGCATCAATGCAAATGATCTGTTTGCAATGGGAGCGCAGCAGCAGGCACAGGCACCACAGGGACAGCCGGCAGCACCGGCAGGATGGACCTGCTCCTGTGGGAAGACGGGAAACACCGGCAAGTTCTGTTCGGAATGCGGAAGCCCGCAACCTGCACCGCAGCCGGCAGCAGGCGCCAATTTCTGGACCTGTTCCTGCGGCGCGCAGAATAAAGGCAAATTCTGTTCCGAATGCGGTTCGCCGAAACCGGCCGGAATCCCGCAGTATAAATGTGATAAGTGTGGTTGGGAACCGTCAGATCCGGCAAATCCGCCGAAGTTCTGTCCGGAATGCGGAGATCCGTTTGATGACGGAGATGTCATAGCGTAAGCTACCTGGGAATGCATCTTGCAGTGAAGGCTGTACAACAAGTAGTTTCAGGCAGGTATGATGCAAGGAGGAGGTGCTTTTAATGGGATTGTTTGATAAGAAAACGTGTGACATTTGCGGAGAGAAGATCAAGCTGTTTGCACGTAAAGTGGAAGATGGTAACCTCTGTAAAGAGTGCACGAAAAAGCTTTCTCCATGGTTTTCCGAGAGAAAAAAGAGCACCGTAGCAGACATCAAGGCGCAGCTCGAATATCGCGAAGAAAACAAGGAAGCAGTGAAAAACTTCAATGTTACCAGAACCATCGGTGACAATTACAAAGTCATGCTGGATGAGAATGCGCAGAAGTTCCTGGTCACCAACCAGAGAAAGTGGCAGGATGAGAATCCGGATGTTTTGGATTTTGGAATGGTGACGGGCGTTACGCTGAATACGGAAGAGCATAAGACGGAACAGAAGCGCAAGACCGCGGATGGAAAAGAGGTCAGCTACAATCCACCGGTTTACGATTATTCCTATGACTTTGACTGCACGATTCATGTGAATCATCCGTACTTTGATGAAATGACCTTCCGGT
>CADBRG010000312.1 GCA_902797015.1 uncultured Lachnospiraceae bacterium | reverse complement strand
TTCCTGTGTGATAACAGAAAGCTTGCTCTTTTCCACGGAAGCCTTCCGGTCAAGCCTGCCGCCGTCAATGCGGATCTCGCCCTCTGTCGGCAAAAGCACCGTCGAGAGCATACTGATCGTCGTCGTCTTGCCTGCACCGTTCGGCCCGAGCAGTCCAAAATATTCTCCGGACTCGATGCGCAGGTTCAGATGATCCACTGCTGTGAATTCTTCAAATTTTTTTGTCAGATTAATCAGCTCAATCATTGTTATCTCTCTTAGGTGCCAGGCCCCCTGCCTGGCACCGTATCAACACTGCTTTACCGTTCTTTCGCGATGATCAGCGAGAAGTATCCAGCTTCGTCCGGGATTTCTTCCACATCCAGATAGATCTTTTCATCCGGCATTCCACAGTTTTCTACCATGGATACTTTTTTCCCGCTCTGCCGCAAAAGATCCTTGACCTCTTTCATCTTGCTGCCGGATTTCATCAGGACATAGGTGCCCGGCAGATCAAGCGGCTCGTTCAGGCGATGCACAGCCGGGATCACATGCATCGGCTCCTGCCACTCTGTCAGAGGCATATTGACTCTGGCTGCTGCCGCGCAGAATGATGTGATGCCGCTGACAAGCTCTGTCTGATAACCCTGATCCTCCAGGATGTGCTGCAGATAGGAAAACGTGCAGTAAACGGTGGAATCGCCCAGCGTCAGATAGACCACATTTTTCCCCTGGTCGAGATAAGATGCAATCAGCGCCGCTCCTTTTTCATGGTTTTCCTGCTGCACCTTTTTATCGTGTACCATCGGCATGTAAATGGGCACCAACTCTTTCTCCGCAAGTTCCGGGACCATCTGCACCGCGATTTTATATGCTGTCGTCTCCTTCGGCTCCTCTCCCGGCAATGCGATCACGTCATTCTCTTTGATCAGGCGGATTGCCTTTACCGTCATCAGCTCCGGATCCCCCGGGCCTACGCCTACGCCATATGCGATTCCTTTGCTCATACTCTTCTCCCTTCTCTCCCCAAAATGATATTTACCGGTACTGCTTAGGAGTCAGTCCCGTATGCTTCTTAAATACCTTTGTAAAATAGCTCTGATCACTGAATCCGCAGGAGATCGCGATGTGCATGATCGGATAATCCGTATTCAGCAGTAGCCGCTGCGCCTCCTCGATGCGGATCTTGTTCAGATATTCTTTAAACGAAACACCCGTCACCTGCTTAAACAGCGTTGACAGATAGGACGCGTTCAAATGGATCTCATTTGCCACATCCGCCAGCGTGATCTCCTCCGCAAAATGCGCGGCAATGTATTCGGTCGCCTTCTTGATGCTGACGCTGCTCTGATCCGAAGAGAAAAACAGGCTCTCGGTAAAGATATCCATGTTCTCCTGGAACTGATAACACATGTCATTCATGTCATCCGAGCTCATGATCGCATTGATCAGACGATCATTCATCTCCAGGACCATATTGGTGTCCGACCCGCGCTCGATCGCGGCACGCGAAAGCAGTGCGCAAAGCTCCACGATCCGGACTTTCAAACGATCGACACTGTAATCCTCGTACAGAATCAGGATTGCCAGAAGCTCGTTCAATGTCTTTCTCGCCTCTGCCAGATCTCCGGTCTTGACCTTCGTGATCAGACGACTTTCGAGCTCCACCGGATATTCCTTTTCTTCCCGCTCCCCGGCATTTTTATACTTATGGATCGCTTCGCCGATCTTCGACTGCTGGAACAGCTTGCCCTGGTTTTTCAGCAACAGCTCCTTGCTGTTCATGCTAAAACTCCCGATCAGGTAATACAAAAGCAGTGAATACTCATTGGCAAGCTCCGGTGAGACAACCTTGACCTCATGGGAGGCATCCGCCATCCGCAAAAGCGACTGCGTGTCGATATCGTATTTTTTTGTCAGATCCAAGACCACGCTCGCGTCCGGCTCTTCCATCAGAAACGGGCCGGTCACGACTGCGCCGAACATCGTATTCTGCGTCACGATCGGGAACACAATATGATACATCCCTGCATGGCAACTGAACAGATACGACTCTCCCAGGTCCATCGCCTGTACACTCGCATCCACATGCTGTTTGCCGCAGCTGTCTCCGGGCGGTAAATGCTCCACAAAAAGACGGCAAAACTCTGCAGGCTTACCCACCGCAAAAATAATCTTGCCGTTTTCGTCAATCAGCTGTGTGTGCATTCCCGTTGCCGCGTGAAATGCCGTCAGCATTTTCTGAACATCTTCTTTTGGATAATATTTGTAAATATATGGTTCCATAGCATCCTGTCCGTTTATTTCAGCCGTTTATGTGCATCTATTTTCTATTATACACATCCAAAATACATTATAAATAGAAAGTGCGTACTTTTTGGTACTTTTTTTCGATTATTTGTATTAAGTGACAGATTTCCAAAGAAATTGCAAACCACTGATCTCAAAACTGTGGTATCCTCTTAACAGTCTGGAATTATGATCAAAATCTTTTATTCATATATGCAAAAACGGAGGACATTTATGATCGGACTTGGCATTGA
>CADBRG010000311.1 GCA_902797015.1 uncultured Lachnospiraceae bacterium | reverse complement strand
TGATTTCTGCGATACCGGTATGATCTGCCCGCTGGCAAAGATGTATACACTGGGATCCGGCTTCATCCCGTCCGCAAACCATGCAGGCGGTCTGCGTTTCCACGGCATGAGCACGACACTTTCCCAGCTGTATCATGACGGATATATGGAAGCAACTGCTGTTGAGCAGACTGCTGTATTCGAGGCAGCTGAACAGTTTGCGCGAATTGAGGGTATCCTGCCGGCACCGGAGAGCAGCCATGCGATCCGCGTAGCGATCGACGAAGCGCTTAAGTGCAAGGAGACAGGCGAAGAGAAGACCATCGTATTCGGTCTGACCGGAACTGGTTACTTCGATATGGTTGCATATGAGAAGTTCCATGACGGCGAAATGACCGATTACATCCCGACGGATGAAGATCTTGCAAAAGGCTTTGCAGGCATTCCGCAGTTCCCGGGAAATGAGTTTTAACGATAAGCTCTGAGCAAGCAATGAGACGGGCAAACATGCATTTCATACTTGTATGAAAATGATGTTTGTCCGTTTTATTGTTTGTGAAGGCAACGAAAATATTGACAAATAAGAACAGAAAGAGTATCATCAATGATGTTACGATTTGACGCGTCAAAGCGTCAAAGTATAAAAGAAAATTTTGTTGACAGGAGATACTTAAAAATGAAAAAGAGAATTTTAGCAATTGCAGTGATCGCAGCGATGGCAGCAGCACTGGCAGCTTGCGGTTCAAATGGTGGCGGACAGGAAGCAGCAGGTTCTGCAGGTGGAGAAGCAGCTGCAGCAGGCACTGTATATCAGGTTGGTGTTGTTCAGCACGTAGAGCATCCGGCTCTTGACGCAGCGACACAGGGCTTCCAGGATGCACTTGTTGAGGCATTAGGCGAAGGCAGTGTGGAATTTGATGTTCAGAACGCACAGGGTGAAGCTGCAAATAATACGACGATCGTAAACGGTTTTGTATCTGCTAAGAAGGATCTGATCCTTGCAAACGCAACACCGTCCCTGCAGGCAGCAACATCAGGTACAGCTGATATTCCGATCCTCGGAACATCTGTAACAGATTACGCAACTGCACTTGGACAGGATGCAAGCGCATTCAGTGGAACAACCGGTATCAACGTTTCCGGTACATCTGATCTTGCTCCGATCAATGAGCAGGAAGATATGTTAGTTGAGCTTTTACCGGATGCTAAGCAGATCGGTATCATCTATTGCTCTGCTGAGCCGAATTCTATTTTCCAGGCAAAACAGTTCGAAGCAGCTCTGGAAGAAGACGGCCTTTCCTATACAGAATACACAGCAGCTGATTCCAACGAGATCCAGTCTGTTGTAACAAAGGCTTGCCAGGAAAGTGATGCACTGTATGTTCCGACCGATAACACGATGGCAAATGGTGTAGAGACCATTAAGAACATCGTTGTTGATGCAAAGATGCCGGTTATCGCTGGTGAAGAAGGTCTTTGCGCAGCAGGTATCGCTACACTGTCCATCAGCTACTATGATCTTGGTGTACAGACCGGTAAGATGGCAGCAGAGATCCTTGCTAACGGTGCAGATCCGTCCACAATGGAGATCCAGTATGCAGATGCATTTACCAAAGAGTACAATCCGGAAATCTGCGAAGCACTTGGTATTCAGGTTCCGGAAGGCTATGAGCCGATCCCGGCAGCTGAATAATCAGCTTTCTTGAAATAATCTTTTCATATCACAACGCATCGGGCGGTGAGGAAACTCACCGCCCGGTTGTGTTTGGTGGGGGGATCCAGCCTGTTCTGGAGTTTCCTGGGTCGGTTTCCTACCAGATAGTGGTGAAAGACTCGGGTGGTATTATGATATCTTTGCTGGAGTCATACCAGAGGGGGATGCAAGAGCCGGTTGGTATAACGATATTTGGAATGGAGTCATACCAGACATGCTTGTCGAGGAGTTCTGGTATCACACAACTTGCCATAAAATGGTACCGGGGCCGTTAGAGAAGGTGAGTTGGTGGAACAAACGAGCTGGAAGAATGGTACCGTAAGGTCGAGAGAAAGCAAGTTAGTGGAAAAACAGAGGTGGCAGTCCGGCAATGCGCGTATTGGTTGCCGGTTAGAGAGATTTGACGCACCCAGCACCGTGTGATAGCAT
>CADBRG010000310.1 GCA_902797015.1 uncultured Lachnospiraceae bacterium | reverse complement strand
GGATGGTATCACAGCGATCCAGATGGATATCAAGATCCATGGTCTGACCAGACCGATCGTAGAAGAAGCAATCGCACGCACAAAGGCTGCAAGAGAGTACATCCTGGATGAAGTTATGATTCCGGCAATCTCTGCACCGAGAACAGAGCTTAGCCCGTATGCTCCGAAGATCATCACAGTTGAGATCGATCCGCAGAAGATCGGCGATGTTGTCGGCAAGCAGGGTAAGGTTATCAATGCGATCATTGAGCAGACCGGCGTTAAGATCGATATCTCCGAAGATGGTATCGTATCCATCTGCGGCGTAGACACAGAGATGATGGACCGCGCAGCAGAGCTGGTACGCATCATCGTAACCGATTTTGAAGAAGGTCAGGTTCTGGAAGGAAAGGTTGTTTCCATCAAAGAGTTCGGCGCATTTGTAGAATTCGCACCGGGCAAGGAAGGCCTTGTTCATATTTCCAAGATCTGCAACCAGCGGATCAACCATGTAGAAGATGTTCTGACACTTGGCGATAAGGTTAAGGTTGTCTGCCTTGGCAAGGATCGCATGGGTCGTGTAAGCTTCTCCATGAAAGACGTAAAGTAATCAATCACATTTGAATTTTCAAAACTTCAGGTATCCTGCAGGAACGAGGCATGCTTCGTATTTTGCAGGATGCCTTTCTAGTACAGCAATTTTTACAGGAATGACCCGGCAAGGAGCGGCACAGGATTTTGGAATTAAACGTAAAATTACAGGCCTTTGAAGGCCCTCTCGATCTGCTTTTGCATCTGATCGACAAAAACAAAGTGGATATTTACGATATTCCAATTGCGGAGATCACAGACCAGTACATGGAGTATGTCCGCCAGATGGAAACGGAAAACCTCGATATCATGAGTGAGTTCCTGGTCATGGCAGCCACGATTCTTGACATCAAGGCGAGGATGCTTTTGCCGGTTGATCCTGATGAGGAAGAACCGGAGGATCCGAGACAGGAGCTTGTCGATCAGCTGATCCAGTACAAGATCTATAAATACATGTCCTTTGCCTTGAAAGACCGTCAGGTGGACGGTGCTAAGCGCTGGTACAAGCAGGCAACGATCCCGCCGGAGGTCCGCGCATATGAGGAGCCGGTTGATCTGGATGAACTGACGGACGGGATGGATCTTTCCATGCTCAAAAAGATTTTTGATGATGTGATCCGCAGACAGTCCGATAAGGTGGATCCGATCCGGTCACGGTTCGGACAGATCCAGAAAGAACAGGTATCCATGGAGGAAAAAACGCAGGAGTTTGATACCTTTATCCGGAACAACAAAAGCTTCGGATTCCGTGCGTTTTTGGAAAAGCAGCCGGCAAAAGAGGAAGTCATCGTTACGTTTCTGATCATATTGGAATATATGAAGAGCGGGAAGATCAGGGTCTCGCAAAAGGGCCTGTTTGATGATATTCTGGTAGAGTCACTGGTGGCGGAATAAGGAGACGATATGACGGTCAGGGAATACGAAAAAGCGGCAGAAGCCATTCTTTTTACAATGGGCGATTCGGTGAGTGTAAAAAGCCTTGCGGCGGCACTCGAGCTTAGTGAAGCAGATACCAAAAAAATTGTGCAGAATCTGATGGACCGCTATCAGGAGAATGACAGCGGGATCCAGATCATTGAGCTGGAGGATGCCTGGCAGATGTGTACAAGACCGGAGCTTTATGACTATCTGATCCGGATCGCAAAACAGCCGAGAAAATATGCATTGACGGATGTCGTACTGGAAACGCTCTCGATCATTGCCTATAAGCAGCCGGTGACGCGTCAGGAGATTGAAAAGATCCGTGGTGTCTCCTGCGCGCATGCAGTCAATAAGCTTCTTGATTACGGGCTGATCCGTGAGCTCGGCAGACTGGATGCACCGGGTAAGCCGATCCTCTTCGGAACGACAGAAGAGTTCCTGCGCTGCTTTGCAGTGCGCTCGGCAGATGATCTGCCATCCATTTCACAGGATAAGATCGAAGAAATCAGGGAAGAGGCGACGAAAGAAGCGCAGATTCCGGTTGAGGTTTAAGGCGGAGAAAAACAATGAATGCTGCAACGAATGAATTAAGTACCAGGATCCATGCAGGATATAACCGCATGAGCAAGGGACAGAAGCGCCTGGCGGATTATATTCTGGAAAACTATGAAAAAGCGGTATATCTGACGGCCGGCAAGCTCGGAACGGTTGTCGGGGTCAGTGAGTCTACCGTGGTCCGTTTTGCAGGGTGTCTGGGATATGGCGGATATCCGGAGTTTCAGAAAGCCCTCGAGGAGATGGTCAGAAACCGTCTGAATTCCATCCAGCGTATGGAAGTGACCTACGGCAGGATCAGCGAATCTGAGATCCTGAATACCGTTTTGCTTTCGGATGCGGATAAGATCCGCCGCACCAGAGAATCGATCGATCAGCATGCGTTTGAAGAGGCACTGGATCTTTTGATCCATGCGAAGCATATCTATCTGATCGGTACGAGAAGCTGTGCGCCGTTAGCAAGCTTTCTGGCTTATTATTTCAATCTGATCTTTGAAGATGTACATCACCTTCACGCAAGCAGCAACAGTGAGGTGTTTGAGCAAATGGTGCGGATCGGCGAGGATGATGTCGCGATCGGCATCAGTTTTCCGCGCTATTCCCAGCGGACGCTGAAAGCTGTGGAATTTGCACATAACAGAGGTGCGAAAGTGATCACGCTGACAGACAGCGAGCATTCGCCGCTGAATGCTTTTTCTAACTGCAGCCTGATCGCAAGAAGTGATATGGCTTCGATCGCAGACTCTCTGGTCGCGCCGCTTTCCGTGATCAATGCGCTCGTGGTCGGTCTGTGCATGAAAAAGCAAAAAGAGGTTTCAGAAACACTCGCAACCCTCGAAGACATCTGGGAAGAATATGAGGTCTACGAGAACGAGGAAGGAAACGAAAAGATGCCGGACGATGATACACGTGGCAGAAGGGGACGCTGATATGGCAAAGGTGGTCGTAGCAGGCGGCGGTGCAGCAGGGATGATGGCGGCTGTCAGAGCGGCAGAGCGCGGGCATGACGTAACCCTGTTAGAGCAGAATGAGAAGCTCGGCAAAAAAGTCTATATCACAGGAAAAGGCCGCTGCAATCTGACAAACGGCTGTGATACAGAGGACATTTTTGCACAGTTTCAGTCCAATCCCCGCTTTTTATACAGCAGCATTTATACATTTGACAATTATCGCGTGATGGATTTTTTCAAAGAGCATGGCCTCAAGTTAAAAGAGGAACGCGGAGGACGGATCTTTCCGGTTTCCGATCATGCTTCGGATGTGATCCGCACGCTTTCGCAATATTTAAAACAGCTCAGAGTGGAGGTCTGCCTGCAGACGAAGCTGATTTCTGTTAAAACGAAGGACGGACGTGTGACAGAAGCAGAGGCGATCGCTTACCCGGGCAAGGAGAAAAAGACATGGCCTGTGGATGGGCTGATTCTGGCCGGCGGCGGGTGTTCTTATCCGCAGACCGGGTCAGACGGCAACCAGTTTGCGCTGTGTCAGAAGCTGGGCCATACGGTCACACCGTTGCGGCCGGCACTGGTTCCGTTCAATACAAAAGAAGACTATATCCCACAGATGATGGGCCTCTCGTTGAAGAATGTCACACTGACGATCTTTGATGGAAAAAAACGTCTGTATGAGGAATTCGGGGAAATGCTGTTTACGCATTTCGGCGTCAGCGGTCCGCTGGTTCTTTCTGCAAGCAGTAAGGTCCGCGAATGTACGCCACAGCGTCCTTTGACGGCGCAGATCGACTTAAAGCCTGCACTGGATCAGGAAAAGCTCGACAGACGATTACAGAGGATGATCTCAGAGGGCGCGAATAAGCAGTTCAAAAACCTGCTTTCAGGGTTGCTCCCTGCAAAAATGCTTCCGGTTGTGATCTCGCTTAGCGGGATCGACCCGGAGAAAAAGGGGAATGCGATCACAAAGGAAGAGCGGGCAGGCCTTCTGAAGCTTTTGAAAGCATTTCCGTTTACGATCACCGGAACCAGAGGGTTTGCGGAAGCAATCATTACAAAAGGCGGTATTTCCGTCAAAGAGGTGGATCCCTCTACGATGGAGTCAAAAATCATACAAGGTTTATATTTTGCGGGAGAAATGCTGGATATCGATGCGCTGACGGGTGGATTTAATCTGCAGGCGGCGTGGTCAACGGGATATCTGGCAGGTGAATGTGTGTAAGGAGGAGACTGACGTTGGGTTTTAACATCGCAATCGACGGCCCGGCAGGCGCCGGAAAAAGTACAATCGCCAAGCGTTTGGCAAAGGAGCTTAACTTTATCTATGTAGATACCGGTGCACTTTATCGTGCATTGGCATACGCATTCTGGAATCAGGGCATTGCGCCGGATGATGAGGCGGCGATCGCAAAGGCCTGTGAGGATGTCTCAGTGGCACTTGTCTACGAAAACGGGGTACAGCAGGTTCTTTTAAACGGAGAGGACATCTCTGCCTTCCTGCGTCAGGAAGCAGTCGGGAACATGGCATCCGCGATCAGTGTTTATCCGGCAGTCCGTGAGAAGCTTCTGTCCATTCAGCAGGACATCGCAAAGCAGGAAGATGTTGTTATGGACGGCAGGGACATCGGTACCTGTGTGCTTCCGAATGCGCAGTGCAAGATCTATCTGACCGCAAGCGCGAGAACACGTGCCGAGCGCCGCTACAAGGAACTGCTTGAGCGCGGGGAAGAGGGCGACATCGATGTGATCGAAAATGATATCAAAGAGCGTGACCACAGAGACATGACACGTGCGATCGCGCCGTTAAAGCAGGCAGACGACGCTGTGCTTGTTGACAGTACAGAGATGACGATCGATGAGGTCGTTGCTGCGATCAAAAACGAAGTCAGCCGGGCAATGAACGAGGCATAAGTATGAAGACGATATTAGCCGACAAGGCGGGGTTTTGCTTCGGTGTCAGCCGGGCAATGGAACTTGTCGAACAGCAGATCGCATCAAAAAAGCACCCGATCCTTACTTATGGGCCGATGATCCATAACGAAGAGGTGATCAAAGATCTGGAAGAACGGGGCGTGACAGTGACGGATCTGGAAGGGGCGCTGGCAAACAAGAACGGCGGAACAATGCTGATCAGGTCTCACGGAATTACGCGCGATGAGTATGAAAAGCTGCAGGAAGCCGGATATGAGATCGTTGATGGAACCTGCCCGTTTGTCTCGAAAATCCACCGGTATGTGGAGGAATATTCCGCAGAAGGGTATCAGATCGTGATCATCGGTGATCCCGCACATGCGGAGGTGAAAGGAATCTGCGGATGGGTTGCAAACGGGACGCCGATCGTGGTTCGCAGTGCCGAAGAGGCAAATGCGCTTTCCCTGCCCGCAGACAGTAAGGTTTGCGTCGTTTCGCAGACAACTTTTAATTTGAATAAATTTCAAGAAATTATTGAAATTATCAGTCAAAAAGGGTATTATATTAAAGTGTGCAAAACCATTTGCGCTGCGACCAGAGAACGTCAGGAAGCAGCACAGGTTCTGGCACATGAAGTGGACGCTATGATCGTGATTGGCGGAAAAGACAGTTCGAATACCAGAAAGCTTTATGAGATCTGCTCAGGAATATGCCCTGACAGCTTTTTGATTCAAACTAAGGATGACCTGGATCCGGCTGATTTTCACTCCTTTGACTGCGTAGGTATCACTGCCGGGGCTTCCACCCCAAATAATATTATTGAGGAGGTTCAAAATCATGTCAGAAAATTTTGAACAAATGTTGGAAGAATCATTTAAAATCATCAGAAACGGAGAGGTAGTCGAAGGTACTGTCATCGATGTGAAACCTGACGAGATCATTCTGAACGTTGGGTATAAATCAGACGGCATCATTACCAGAAGAGAGTATTCAAACGACCTGAACCTTGACCTGACCACAGTTGCACAGCCGGGCGATGTTCTGGAAGTAAAAGTCATTAAGGTAAATGATGGCGACGGACAGGTGCTTCTTTCCAAGAAGCGTCTTGACATGGAGAAAGGCAGCGAAGTTCTTCGTGCTGCATTCGAGTCCGGTGAAGTTGTGACCGGTACAGTTGTACAGGTATTAAGCGGCGGCCTGATCGCTGTTTCAGATGATACAAGAGTATTTATTCCGGCAAGCCTTGTTACAGATATTTATGAGAAAGATCTGAACAAGTACAAAGGACAGGAAATCCAGTTCATCATCACCGAGTTCAATCCGCGCAAGAGACGCATCATCGGTGACAGAAAGCAGCTCGTTGTTGCTGAGAAGGCACAGAAGCAGGCAGAGCTTCTTGAGCGCATCAACGTAGGCGATGTGATCGAAGGTACCGTTAAGAACATCACAGACTTCGGTGTATTCATCGATCTGGGCGGAGCAGATGGTCTGCTTCACATCTCTGAGATGTCCTGGGGCCGTGTTGACAATCCGCGTAAGGTATACAAGGTTGGCGACAGC
>CADBRG010000309.1 GCA_902797015.1 uncultured Lachnospiraceae bacterium | reverse complement strand
CGTGGATGAGACAAATACAGATGTTTCGCTTAGCAGGAATCTGATCCGCGCAGAGGTGCTGCCAAAGTTAAAAGAAATCAACGCATCAGCTGTTTTTCATATGGCAGAAACAGCAGAGATGCTCAGGAAAACGACAGAATTTCTGGACCATGCGTCAGAGGAACTCTGCAGGGATACATCGTGTGAGGGGACGCTTGCGATCGAAAAACTGTCCGGTGCCGATCCGGTCGTCGCAGAGCATCTCGTTTACAGAACACTGCACCATGTGGCCGGAAGTACAAAAGATCTGACGCGTGAGCATGTAAAAAGTGTTTGCGCACTTGCCCATAAACAGGTGGGAAAACAGGTGGATCTCCCATACGATATGGTGGCAGAGCGAACCTATGACGCAATTCTGATCCGAAGACAGACAGAAGAGGCGTCCGTACCGGGATATCAAGAGGCGTGTGATGCTCCGGAAAATGATGCATCTGGCATATTTTTGCAGATTCCGGGCAGGACCTCGTTGGGGAGAGATCGTTTTATAGAGGCCAAAATCATTTCATATGACGGGAAGGAAGAAAAAATCCCCCGAAATCCATATACGAAATGGTTTGATTATGATAAAATAAAGATTAGTCTGCAAATCCGGGGAAGAAAAATCGGTGATTATCTGCAGATTGGTAAAAATGGCGGTCATAAAAGCATTCAGGACTATATGGTGAATGAAAAAATTCCGGCAAAGGAGCGTGACAGCGTACTGTTGCTTGCAGACGGAAGCCATATTGTCTGGGTCATTGGCCGGCGAATCAGTGAAGCTTATAAAGTGACGAAAGAGACAAAGCGTGTTCTGGTTCTTGAAGTGACATGCGCAGACTCCAAAGGAGAGACGATATGACAGAATCCGTCAGAGAATTGATTTCTGAGGAAGAGATTGGAAAAAGAATACGGGAATTAGGAGCGCAGATCAGCAATGATTATGCGGGGAAGACGATCAAGCTTGTCTGTATTTTAAAAGGCGGCTGTTTTTTCGGCTGTGAACTGGCAAAGCGCCTGAGCGTACCGGTTGAAATGGATTTCATGGCAGTTTCCAGTTATGGGAACAGCACAGAGTCTTCAGGTGTCCTGAATGTGCAAAAGGATCTGGATGACCATGTGATCGGCCAGGATGTTCTGGTGGTAGAGGATATCATCGATACCGGAAGGACCATGTCATATCTTTTGGAAGAGCTGAAGCGTCGCGGTGCAAAAAGTGTATCGCTTTGCGCATTGCTGGATAAGCCGGATCGACGGATCAATGAGGTCCCGATTGATTATTGCGGTTATCGGATCCCGGATAAGTTTGTTGTGGGTTACGGACTGGATTATGCACAGAGATACCGCAACCTGCCGTATATCGGAATTATAGAGTTTTTAGAAGACGAGGAATAGGAAATTGAGAAGAGCCAGCAGAGGATTATGGGTATACATTTGCATCATCATCTTATTCATGGCCGTTTTTTCGGCAATGAACAGGAATTCTCAGAGCGCGGACACGTATACCTATCAGCAGTTTAAAAACGATGTCAAAAACGAAAAGATCGAAGAGGTTGTCATTGCCCAGAACGAAGAGGTGCCGACCGGTATCCTTCGTGTTACGACGACAGACGGTGAGAGAAAGCAGGTTTATGTTTCTGACGTAAACGATGTGCAGGAGTATCTCGATAAAGAAGGAGAAACCGATCTTTACACACTGCGGAATGTGCCGGGTGAGAGCTTTGTCAGCGCTGTTTTGCCGAATATCATCATGATCATCATTCTGGTCGTATTCTTTGTGATGATGACAAGAGGCGCCGGCGGCGGTGGAGCCAATGGCAAGATGATGAACTTTGGCAAGAGTGGTGCGACGATGACCACCGGAGAAAATGTCAAAGTTAACTTCAGTGATGTGGCGGGACTCCAGGAGGAAAAAGAGGAGCTCGCAGAGATCGTTGATTTCCTTAGAGATCCGACGCGTTATACCAAGCTTGGTGCACGGATTCCGAAGGGTGTTCTTTTAGAGGGCCCTCCCGGAACCGGTAAGACACTTCTTGCAAAAGCAGTTTCCGGTGAGGCCGGCGTACCGTTTTTCTCAATTTCCGGTTCGGACTTTGTAGAAATGTTTGTCGGTGTCGGCGCATCCAGAGTGCGTGACCTGTTTGACAATGCCAAGAAAAATGCGCCGTGTATCGTATTCATCGATGAGATCGATGCCGTAGCAAGAAGACGAGGCACAGGTCTTGGCGGCGGACACGATGAGAGAGAGCAGACATTGAACCAGCTGCTGGTTGAGATGGATGGCTTTGGCGTAAACGAAGGCATCATTGTCATGGCAGCGACCAACCGTGTCGACATCCTGGATCCGGCGATCCTGCGTCCTGGACGGTTTGACCGCAAGGTTGTAGTAGGAAGACCGGATGTCAAGGGCAGGGAAGAAATCCTGAAAGTACACTCCAGAAACAAACCGATCGGAGATGATGTTGATCTGCAGCAGATCGCTCAGACGACAGCAGGATTCACCGGCGCGGATCTTGAGAACCTGATGAATGAGGCAGCGATCCTGGCAGCCAGAGAAAAAAGAGCGTTCATCCGCCAGGATGATATCCGCCGCTCCTTCGTAAAGGTCGGTATCGGAACAGAAAAGAAGAGTCGTGTGGTTTCCGACAAGGAAAAACGGATCACGGCATACCACGAGGCAGGACATGCGATCCTGTTCCATGTGCTTCCGGATGTCGGACCGGTCTACAGCGTTTCCATTATTCCGACGGGACTTGGCGCTGCGGGCTATACCATGCCGCTTCCGGAACGGGATGATATGTTCAACACGAAGGGCAAGATGCTGCAGGATATCATGGTTGCATTCGGCGGACGTATTGCAGAAGAGCTGATCTTTGACGACGTGACGACCGGTGCGTCTCAGGATATCAAGCAGGCGACACAGATCGCAAAGGCCATGGTTACAAAGTATGGTATGTCAGAAAATGTCGGCCTGATCAATTACTCCGATGAGGATAATGAAGTATTCATCGGACGCGATCTGGCACATTCGAGAGCATACGGCGAACATACGGCGACTGTGATCGACACAGAAGTCAAGCGCATCATTGATGAATGCTATGCAAAGGCAAAGGCGATCATCTTAGCGCATGAAAAAGTATTACATGCCTGCGCAGCACTTCTGATTGAAAAAGAAAAAATTCACCGCAATGAATTCGAAGCACTCTTTGGGGACAATGTGGTGGTAAATGAGAGTGAATTTGCTGAAGAATAAAGTATGAATGAAATTACACAAACCTTTTTCAGTGATCAGACAACTGATTATTGTGACCCTGCAGAACCAAAAGAAAATGATCTGATCCGAATCCGATTTCGTGCTGCGACGGAAAAGACACTTACCGTATTCCTCTGCTATGGCGGGATCGCACTTGCGATGAAGCGGGCAGAAACAGTCGGGGTCTTTACGTTTTATGAAATGCAGATCCGGATGGGACATGCGCCGATCAGATATCATTTTCGGATCCGAATGGGTGATCAGAACTGGGTATATAATAAGATCGGCTGTTGCGAAGTGCATCAGCCGATCTATGACTTTGCACTTGTGCCGGGATTTTCCACACCGGACTGGGCAAAGGGAGCCGTGATGTATCAGATCTTCACAGATCGTTTCTATAACGGCGACCCTTCCAATGATGTCAGGGAAGGCGAATATTTTTATATCAAAAGACAGGTTAGAAAGATCGATAACTGGAGCCGTCCGCCGGGAGATTTCGACGTGACGGATTTTTACGGTGGCGATCTGGCAGGCGTTATTCAAAAACTTCCCTATCTCAAAAAACTCGGAATCGAAGTGATCTACTTTAATCCGTTGTTTGTATCGCCGTCAAGTCATAAATATGATACACAGGATTATGATTATATCGATCCTCATTTTGGCGTGATCGTTGAAGATGATGAGACAGTCCTTCCAAAGGGCAGCAATGATAATTCGGAGGCAACAGGCTATATCAGGCGCGTGACAGACCGCAGGAATCTGGAGGCGGGAAACGCACTTTTTGCACAGCTTGTGGAGCAGGCACATGCAGAAGGGATCCGCGTTATCATTGACGGGGTCTTCAATCATTGCGGTTCCTTCCATAAATGGCTTGATCGGGAGGGGATCTATTCAAAAGAAGAAGGATATGAGACCGGGGCTTATTTTGAAAAAGACAGTCCCTATCATGATTTCTTCCGGTTTTATGATGAAAATGCCTATCCGCAGAACGGATCCTATGATGGCTGGTGGGGACATGACACTCTGCCAAAGCTTAATTATGAGAACTCCAAAAAGCTGGAAAAGTATATTTTGGAGATAGGAAAAAAATGGGTATCACCGCCCTATAATGCGGACGGATGGCGTTTGGATGTTGCGGCAGACTTAGGCCACAGTAAAGAGTATAATCACAGGTTCTGGAAGAAGTTCCGCAGAGCTGTCAAGGAAGCAAATCCGGAGGCGGTGATCATCGCGGAGCATTACGGTGATCCTTCTGACTGGCTGCAGGGCGATCAATGGGATACCGTCATGAATTATGACGCTTTTATGGAACCGGTTTCCTGGTTTTTGACAGGCATGGAAAAGCACAGTGAAGGATTCCGCCCGGATCTTCTGGGCAATCCGGATGCCTTTTTTGAAGCGATGCGCTATCACATGGCAAGGTTTTCGACTTCATCATTGAACTGCGCGATGAACCAGCTTTCCAATCACGACCATTCCAGATTCCTGACAAGGACCAACCATAAGGTCGGGCGTGCCGTCAACCTCGGCGCAGCTGCAGCATCGGAAGGTATTAACAAAGGTGTTTTCCGCGCAGCAGTTGTGATCCAGATGACATGGCCGGGCGCACCGACACTGTATTACGGAGATGAAGCAGGACTGTGCGGATTTACGGATCCTGACAACAGGCGTGCGTATCCGTGGGGGCGTGAGGATAAAAGCCTGATCGAGTTCCATCGCAGTATCATTGCACTGCATAAGGAACTGCCTGTCCTTCGGACGGGGTCTTTGATCGAACTCTACAGAGCAAAAAATGTAATCGGTTACGGACGTTTTCAAAAAGGGCATGCGGTTATTGTGATCGTGAATAACGATGACTATTCCAGAGAGTGCACGATTGATGTCTGGAAAGCAGGTGTGCCGCTTCAGGCAGAGCTGACACTGGTAATGTATACGAATGAGACCGGTTATTCGGACAAAGAACTGATGTATCCGGTGGAACACGGTGTATTGGACATTGCTTTGCCAAAGCATGCATCAATCATGATGCGTTGGGATGAAGAGACTGACGAAACCATATAAAAGTTCGTATTGCACCAGAAAAAAACTGGTGATACAATTTTTATAACTATAGGCAACTGTTCAGGTTTTCAGAATATATACGGAACATAGAGGCGGGAATCTGAAAAGTTATAGGAAACGATATTACGACAGGAGGAAGTCATGCATCAGAAGAAAATACTGACAGCGGCACTTGTTGCGTCAACGGTTGCAGGAATCGGCATCGTTCCGGCGCAGAATGCGGAAGCAGCATCAATCAGTTCGTTTGTAAGTAATGCATTGGCGATTGCGAATGACAATTCACATGGTTACAGCATGGTCAACCGCTGGGGACCTGATTATGACTGCTCATCATTTGTTATTACATGTCTGAAGCAGGCCGGATTTGAGACCGGCGGCGCGACATATTCCGGAAATATGGTTTCAAATCTGACACAGCACGGATTTTCGTATATTCCGTCTTCTAAGATTGATCTCAGTTCCTCTTCCTCACTGCAGGCAGGGGATATTCTGATGGCATCCGGTCATACCGAGATTTATATCGGAAACGGAAAGCGTGTCGGTGCGCATAGAAACTATGACGGAAAGACCGGTGATTCCGGCGGGAATGAGATCAATGTTTTGAATTATTCCAGAGGATCCTGGTATGGAATTCTGCGTTATACAGGCTCCGGCAGCACGGCGACAGCAGTAACAACTGCTGCAACGACATCTTCATCTGCGCAGGCGGGTGTTTATAAGATCAATGCGAATCTGAACCTGCGTTCCGGTAACAGCACCAGCACGTCGATCATGACGACGATCCCGAAGGGAAGCAGCGTAACGGTTTCTCAGATTTCAAACGGCTGGG
>CADBRG010000308.1 GCA_902797015.1 uncultured Lachnospiraceae bacterium | reverse complement strand
GTCTATAGGAAACCTAGTGATGGAAACCTAGTGATGGAACAGGCGCAGTCCGGTGAATGCCATCACCATGTCGTATTTGTCGGCGGTCTCGATGACATTGTCGTCGCGGATGGATCCGCCCGGCTCTGCGATGTATTTTACACCGCTCTTTCTTGCACGTTCAATGTTATCGCCAAACGGGAAGAATGCATCAGAACCAAGTGCGACATCTGTGTTTCCTGCAAGCCATGCTTTCTTCTCTTCTCTTGTAAATACCGGCGGTTTCTCTTTGAAGATCTTCTGCCACTCTCCTTCGCGAAGAACATCTTCGTATTCGTCACCGATATACACATCGATTGCATTGTCTCTGTTGGCACGGCTTAAGCCATCTACAAACTGAAGATTCTGTACCTGCGGAGACTGACGCAGATACCAGTTATCAGCCTTCTGGCCTGCAAGTCTTGTGCAGTGGATACGGGACTGCTGTCCTGCACCGATTCCGATTGCCTGACCGCCCTTTGCATAGCATACAGAGTTGGACTGTGTGTATTTCAGCGTGATCAGCGCAATGATCAGGTCGATCTTGGCCGAATCCGGAATCTCTTTGTTTTCTGTAACAACATTGCTCAGGAAATCACGGTCGATTTTGAGTTCGTTACGGCCCTGCTCAAATACAACACCGAATACTTCTTTATGCTCGATCGGGTTCGGTACATAATCAGGATCAATCTGGATTACGTTATAATTTCCGTTTTTCTTCTGGCTGAGGATATCCAATGCTTCCTGTGTATATCCCGGTGCGATCACACCGTCGGAAACTTCACGTTTGATCAGCTTTGCGGTATCTGCGTCACATACATCTGACAGTGAAATGAAATCACCAAAGGAAGACATACGGTCTGCACCACGTGCTCTTGCATAAGCACTTGCGAGCGGAGAAAGCTCTCCGCAATCATCTACCCAGTAGATCTTGCGTTCAATCTCTGTCAGCGGAAGCCCTACTGCTGCGCCTGCCGGAGATACATGTTTAAAAGAAGTTGCAGCGCAAAGGCCGGTTGCTTCCTTTAACTCTTTTACGAGCTGCCAGCCGTTAAATGCATCCAGGAAATTGATGTATCCCGGTTTTCCGTTTAATACGGTTACCGGAAGTTCGCCTTCATTCATAAAGATACGTGACGGCTTCTGATTCGGGTTACAGCCATACTTTAATTCCAGTTCTTTCATAGTATCATCTCCCCATTTTTATTATGAATTATTAGTTTACTGATTCTTATTAACGATGCGTGTCTCATAGGAACCGTCTGCAATGTTGATATAGCGGACAAACAAAGACACTTTATTGTCTTCATTCAAATTGTTCCAAAGAAGCTCTGTATAAGCATCGATATCATCAACGGTCTCGCAAAGCTCCGGCTCGCCTTCAAAGCTTGGCAGCGGATTTCCGTCACTCATATAGGTATGGATGAATCTTGCCTCACCGGCAATCGGTGTTTCATAGGCAAAGGTATAACGGTTGCAGGCAGCTTCATTGCCATTGTTGCTCTTTAAGATAGACATTGCATAGCTGAAGTTGCCGCTTTCTACATGAAGCACGCCGGAAATACGAGGTGTCAGGTTCGGTGCATCCGGCTCAAACTTACGGCTTCTTAAAGATGCTTCAAATGTAAGCTGCTTATCAAGACCGGCATAGATCGTATCGGTCTGATCACCGTTTGTAACGATTGTTTTGTTTCCGAGTACGCGGACCGGTGCATAAATGATCAGGCTCGGGTCTTCCATCAATGACGGATCAAAAGCTTCTGTGCGGATGCCTTCTCCGTCTTCAACAAAGACACGATTGCGGCTGTTGGTGCTGCGTCCCATGATAAAATATGCGGTTACTGCTTTGCTTCCGTCCGGTGTACGACCAATGATAATACCACGGCCCGGATATGCATTTTCACTTAATCTGGTTGCGATTGACTTAAATTCCATGATAACCCCTCCTTAAGATTGATTTTTAAATCAGTTTTTAAAGCTGTGTACCGGAGCAGGAATTCTGCCCTGGCGTGAAACAAAAGCTTCACAGCTGTGTTTGTTTACCGGCATGATCGGTGCATATCCGAGCAAGCCGCCAAATTCAGCCTGCTCTCCCACATCTTTTCCGATGACAGGAATAATACGTACAGCAGTTGTCTTCTGGTTAACCATACCGATTGCCATCTCATCTGCAATAATACCGGCAATCGTACTTTCCCCGGTATCGCCCGGGATCGCGATCATATCAAGACCCACCGAACATACGCAGGTCATGGCTTCGAGTTTCTCAAGTGTCAATGCATTCATGCGAACGGCATCGATCATACCCTGGTCTTCACTGACAGGGATAAACGCACCGCTAAGACCACCGACATATGAAGAAGCCATAATGCCACCTTTTTTCACCTGGTCATTTAAAAGTGCCAATGCTGCTGTGGTACCCGGTGCGCCTGCACATTCAAGTCCGATTTCTTCTAAGATCTCTGCAACACTGTCTCCGACAGCCGGTGTCGGTGCAAGAGAAAGATCGATGATGCCAAACGGAATACCCATCATGCGGGATGCTTCCTTTGCGACAAGCTGTCCGACACGGGTGAT
>CADBRG010000307.1 GCA_902797015.1 uncultured Lachnospiraceae bacterium | reverse complement strand
CGGAGGACACAAGGCATGACAGATTACCAGGTGAATAATGGGTATATCAGTTCAGACTGGCCGTACGAGGATATCGTAAACCTGCCGCATCATGTTTCTAAAAAGCATCCGCAGATGTCGGCGGAAAAGCGGGCAGCGCAGTTTGCACCGTTTGCAGCGCTGACCGGTTATGAGGATGTGATCGACGAGGCCGCGCGGCTGAACGAAGAGAAGATGTTAACTGAGACTTAAGAGAAAGAAGGATATGAAATAAAGCGATGGACGGGAATACATTTTACTTTCAATGGGAAGCTTTATTGATTGAAACAATACAGAGCCGGATGGGAGATGCGGCGGTCGCCGTAGCATCATTTTTTACCCTGTTTGGGGAAGAAGTGATCATGATCGCGGTACTCGGGTTTTTATACTGGGTCTATGATAAACAGTTTGCCCGATTTGTCGGGACGAATATCATGGTCGGTCTGATCGTGAATCCGATGATCAAAAATGTGGTGTTTCGGAGAAGACCGTATTTTGATATTGCAGGAGTGCAGTGCTTCAAGCCTGTAGACGGGAGTGCAGAGATCTATGATATTGCGGCGCAGGGATATTCATTTCCAAGCGGACATACGCTGAATTCGACGATTCTGTATGGATCGCTGCCGAAGTATAAGAAAAATTGTGTATTGCTGGTGATCGCGATTGCAGTGCCGCTATTGGTTGGGGCTTCGCGTGTGATGCTCGGCGTACATTTTCCGACCGATGTGCTGGCAGGCTGGATTTTTGGTACCGTGATCCTGTTTTTGGTTTCCTATTTGCAGACACATATCAAACGGCAGAACTTGTTCCACCTGATTCTGTTTTTGATCGCCTGTGTCGG
The DNA here is from genome assembly GCA_902797015.1 of uncultured Lachnospiraceae bacterium. Classification (GTDB taxonomy): domain Bacteria; phylum Bacillota; class Clostridia; order Lachnospirales; family Lachnospiraceae; genus SY8519. Next base: position 1,332 of record CADBRG010000307.1, on the reverse strand, counting down.
GGCAACCTACTGCAGGACGGAGGATTATTTTACCGGACTCGGGATCATGGCGGGATTCTTTTTGTCGATCCCGTTTGAGGAACGGTTTGTGAAATTTGAAGCGACAAGAAAAATCCTCCCGGCAATCCTTCGGATCGCGGGAGGAACGATACTGTACTTTGTGTTGAATACGCTGTTGAAACTGCCGTTTTCTGATGCATTTTTAGATACGCCGACCATGGCGGCTTTTCTTGTCCGCAGCATGCGATATGCGATCATCCTTTTTGTGCTGCTGGCAGTTTATCCGATGATTTTTAACCGGATGAAAAAACCGGCTGATCAGAATGACAGCTGATAGGCGTCATCGCTTTTTTCAAGAGCAGCGGAAAAGAGCGCAGTTGCCAGTTTGATGAGATCCTCAGTATCTTTTGCGCCGCAGGTCTCACAGATGGAGTGCATTGCGAGCTGTGCAATGCCGACATCAGCGGTGCAGACAGCAACCTGGTTGCAGGAGATGTTGCCAAGGGTGGAACCGCCCGGAATATCAGAACGGTTGTGGAATTCCTGCAGGGAGATTTCTGCTTTTTCCGCGAGCAGTCGGACGATCGAAGCAGAGACCGCATCCGTCGTGTATTTCTGATTTGCGCTGTGCTTTAAGCCAACGCCGCCGTTTAAGACTGGTTTATTGACGGGGTCGCTCTTATCCGTGTGATTAGGATGAAGCGCGTGCGCATTGTCTGCAGACAGCATAAAGCTTTGTGAAAGGTGCGCTAAATGCGTGTTGCGCGTTTCTCCGAGTGATTCGCTGATGCGCGTCAGAAGATCTGACAGGAATGTAGATGCTGCGCCCTGTCTCGTGGAGGATCCGACTTCCTCATTGTCAAATACAATATGAACCGGGACTGCGGTATTCATGATATCTTCACTTCCCAGGAAGCCCTGCAGGGAAGAAAATGCACACTGTACATCATCTAAACGTGGACTGAGCAGGAATTCATCGGATGCGCCGAATGTGCATCCTTTTTCTCTGTTGTACAGGAATAGATCAGAATCGATGATGTCATCTGCGTTCACGCCGGCTTCTTTTGCGATCAGCTCCATGAGGGAGCAGCTGTCGGCATCGCCGTAGAGCGGCAGAAGATCTTTTTGTACGTTGAATTCATATCCTTTGTTGGCTGAACGGTTCATATGGATCGCAAGAGACGGGATGACAAGCAGGTCTCTGTTGATATTGACAAGCTGAACGAAGAATCCGTTTTCACTCCGAAGAACGATCCGGCCGGCTACAGAGAGCGGACGATCAAGCCAGGGCCCCATCAAAAGACCGCCGTAGGCTTCGGTATTCAGCTTGAT
>CADBRG010000306.1 GCA_902797015.1 uncultured Lachnospiraceae bacterium | reverse complement strand
ATATCATCGGTGCCGTGTTCTTCGGGCGTTACCTTAGAAGGAGCAAGGTGCTGACGATTCCGGAGTTTTTCGGAAAACGGTTCTGCTCGAGAAAGATGAAAAATCTGGCAGCCATTACGGCTGTGATCACAATGACCGTATATCTTCTGGCAACGGTACAGGGAATCGGTACGCTGATGACGGTCGTAACAGGCCTGGATTATAAGATCTGCGTCATACTCGCATTGATCGTGTTTTCGATTTTAACGATCATGTCGGGATCGACCGGTGTTCTGATCACGGATACGATGATGGCAGCGCTGTTTACCGGCATTCTGGTCGTGGCGACGATCATCATTTCCTGGCGGACTGGCGGATGGTTCCATTCGATCAGCGAGATCGCACTGTCTCCACAGTTGACGGATTACCTGTCCTGGAGAGGTCAGCCGGGCGTCGTCTATGATACCGGTGCGGAAAATGTGGCCTGGGGACTCATTTACGGTATTGTCTGGATGTCGGTCTGCATGATCGGACCGTGGCAGTCGAGCCGTTACCTGATGGCAAAAAGCGAGCATACGGTTGTCCGTTCGGCACTTCCGGCGGCGCTGGGTATCTTTTTCCTGCAGCTTCTGGTCGGCATGTCAGCGGTGTTTGTCAACCTGATGCATCCGGATCTGGACGATCCGTCGCATGTACTGATCTGGGCAGCGATGAACCTGCTGCCAAAGATCCTGGGTGTACTGCTTCTGACGGGTGTGCTTGCTGCCGGACTTTCTTCGGCGACGACCTTCCTGTCTCTGATCGGAGCATCATTTGCCAATGACATTCTGGGTAAGGAAAAAGAACATCATATCCGGACAGGCCGGATCTTTATGGTGATCGCAAGTGTGGTCGTCTTGATTTTTGCACTGACCAATCCGCCATCCATTTTCTGGATCATGTTCTTAGGCGGCGCGATCGTATCGGCAGCTTGGATGCCGGTGGCACTTGGAAGTGTTTTAAGCAAGCGTCTGACAAAGGCCGGCGCGTTTGCGGGTATGCTGACAGGCTTTCTGGCCTGCTTTGGAATGCGGCTGTTCCAGCATTTTACTGGGGTAACACTTCCGGTATGGCTTGATCCGAGTTTGTTCGGAATGGAATGTAATATTGTCGCAATGATCATCGGCAGCGCGCTGACACGCGTGACTGCGGAAGAAACAGAGGCAAGAGAGCGGATGTTCATCGTACCGGAAAGCGAACGAAAGAGAGAAGATATTCTCGGAACGCTGCGCAATACCAAGCAGATCGGTGTGATGGGTGTCTTTATCGCTGTCGTTCTGCTGGTATTATGGGCACTGCCGTATCTGAAGGCGGTCGGACATATTTGATTCTCAATATGATTGGATTATAATAGAAACATCTTGTAGAAAAGAGAGGAATACGAAAATGGAAGAATTACTGGAGTTACTGGAAGATTTTAAAGATGATGTTGACTGGGATGCAGAGGACCTGGTGGACAGCAAGCAGCTGAATTCTCTGGATGTGCTGCAGATCATCTCCATCATCAATGAGGAATATGATGTCACCGTTACCGCAGCGGAGATCATCCCGGAAAACTTTAACAGTGTGAAGAATCTCTGGGCGATGATCACACGCCTGCAGGAGGACTAAGCGGCACCTGTTTTTGCTGAAGCTACAGACAGCAGCGGTTGGCTTGAGGAAAAGCGATGTACCAGGAAGCGTTTTTTACAAAAGACCGGGATTTTTATAAGGCATTGCTGCCATTGTTTCTGATGGTTGCATTGCAGAATCTTGTGGCCTACAGTGTCAATATGGCTGATAATATGATGCTCGGGCATTACAGCCAGGCAGCCTTAAACGGCGCGACAACCGTCAACTCGATCTTTTTTATCGTGCAGCAGATCGCATTGTCGATCGGAGAGGCACTGGTTGTACTGGGGTCTCAGTACTGGGGAGAGAGAAGGCTTTCACCGGTCCGCCATGTGACGGGTATTGCGGTAAAGCTTGCCTTCATTTGCGGAGTGGTATCTGTTCTGATCTGTGCGTTCATGCCTGCACAGCTGATCGGCATCTTTACACAGGATGCAACGGTGATCGGCGAGGGAGTGATCTATCTGTCGATCATCAAATACACATTCTTATTATTCCTGATCACAAATGTGCTGATGGCTGGGTTGCGCAGCGTGGAGATCGTAAAGATCTCGTTTGGCATTTCACTGGTTTCGCTGATCATCAATGTTGCGATCAATTATACGCTGATCTTTGGCCGGTTCGGTTTCCCGGAACTGGGCATCAAAGGTGCTGCGATCGGAACGCTGATCGCACGGATCGTAGAATTGCTGATCGTTGTGGTCTATCTGTGGAAAAAGGATGATCGGTTGAAGCTGTTTTCTGAGAATTTTCTGAAGTTTGACGGACAGCTGCGCAGGGATTACCGGAAAGTGTTTATGCCGATCCTGGTTTCACAGATCCTGTGGGCGGTATCGATCCCGATTCAGACAGGTATTCTCGGACGGCTTTCCTCAAATGCACTGGCGGCGAACTCAGTGGCAACGACGTTCTATCAGTACCTGAAGGTCATTGTACAGGCGATGAGTGCGACCTCTGCCGTGATGATCGGAAAAGCGGTCGGAGAAGGAAATGACGCAAGGGTCAGAGAGGACGGTAGAACACTGAGTGTACTGGCACTGATCGTGGGCATTATTTTAGCAGTCCTGCTGTTTGTTCTGAAAAACCCATTGCTCCACATATACAGCGGACTGGAACCGGATGCGTTGGTTCTGGCGGACAGACTGATCATTTTGATGTGCTTTGTGATGGTGGGAATGTCCTATCAGATGCCGGTGAGCGCAGGCATCATGCGCGGCGCCGGAGATGTGAAGTTCATGGCTAAAATGAATCTGATCTGTATCTGGTGTATCGTCATGCCATTGTCCTTCATGGCGGCATTCTGGTGGAAGCTGCCCGTCGTACTGGTCGTTTTGTGCATCCAGTCGGATCAGGTATTCAAGTGTATTCCGGTGTTTGCACACTTTAAAAAGCATCAGTGGATACAAAGCAGAACGCAGGAAGCGTAAAAGCTTTTCATGCCCGATTCATACAACTAAGAAACATATCTAAAAAAACGTCACTTTTTTCAAAAAAAGTGGCGTCAGACTGAAGACAAAGCCGCTCTAGGATACACATCCTAGAGCGCTTTTTCGTTTGAACATCATTTCAAAGTAAAAACAAAGATTT
>CADBRG010000305.1 GCA_902797015.1 uncultured Lachnospiraceae bacterium | reverse complement strand
GGAGAAGAATATTCGACGGGTCTTTTTTGGAGTTTCCGGGGATGTCCGCGGACGTAACGCTCTATCCTTATCAGAAGAATGCGGTCGCCAGAATCCTTTTTACTCCGAACACACTCTTGGCGCACGATGTCGGCGCCGGCAAGACCTACATTATGATAGCCGCCGGTCAGGAGCTCCGCCGGATGGGGCTCTCAAAAAAGAATCTGTATGTTGTTCCAAATAATATCACGGGGCAGTGGCGGAATATTTTCCTTCAGATGTATTCACAGGCGAATCTTCTTGTCGTCGAACCGAAAACTTTCGCACCCAAAAAACGTGAAGGTGTTTTAAACCGGATCAGAGATAATGATTATGACGGCATTATTATGGCTTACAGCTGTTTTGAGCAGATCCCGTTGTCAAAGGATTACTACATAAAAGAGCTGGAAGAAAAGAAGAAAGAAATAGAAAGTGTCGTTCAGCATAAAGGCAAGGCAACATCAAAGCTGAAGAAAAAAGAGGAAGCGATCAAAAAAGCTCTTTCAGAGATGATAACAGCTCTTGATGATCTGTATGATTCCGTTTATTTTGATGAACTTGGAATCACCAGGCTCTTTATAGATGAAGCACATAATTTCAAGAATGTCCCCATTGAGACAAAAATAGATAAAGTCCTCGGCATCAGCAGCAAGGGCTCTAAAAGATGCAGGGACATGCTGGACAAAGTCCATATGGTCCAGAAACAAAATGACGGCAAGGGAGTCGTTCTGGCGACGGGAACACCGATCACCAATTCCATAACCGATGCCTTTATTATGCAGCAGTATCTGCAAAGCGGTGAGCTGGCGATGCTGGATCTCCAGAGTTTTGACAGCTGGATCGGAATGTTTGCGGAAAGGGTCACGGAATTTGAGATCGACGTTGATACAAGTTCTTACCGGCTGGCGACCCGGTTTGCCAGATTCCACAACCTGCCGGAACTGACCTCTCTCCTGGCGTCTATCGCTGATTTCCATTCAGTAGACGAGACGGCAGGAATACCTTCATTTGAAGGGTATACAGATGCTCTGATAGCCAAAACACCCGACTTCGAGATGTATCTGGATATCATTTCTATGCGGGCGGAGGATGTGCGGCAGGGGCATGTGAGCCGTAAAAATGACAATATGCTGAAGATCACTTCCGACGGCAGGAAAGCCGCATTGGATCTGAGACTTGTTGATCCGTATGTCCCGTTTACCTATCAGTCTAAAGTGGCCCGGTGTGCGGAAAACGTAGCTGATATCTACTTCAGGACATCCGAAAACTTGAGTACTCAACTCATTTTTTGTGATGTGTCAACACCAAAAGCCGGGTTTAATCTCTATTCCGAATTGAAAGATTTATTAGTACAGATCGGCATTCCAGATAATAAAATTGCCTTTATTCACGATGCAGAGACTGAAACGCAGCGGGCTGCATTGTTTGCGGCTGTAAGAAGCGGCAATATCAGGATCCTGATCGGATCGACATTTAAGCTTGGCCTGGGTGTCAATATTCAGGAAAGGCTTATTGCCCTGCATCATATCGATGTTCCCTGGAGACCGGCGGATATGACACAGCGGGAAGGAAGGATCCTGCGTCAGGGCAACACCAACGGAAAAGTTTTTATCTACCGGTACATCACAGAAGGAAGCTTTGACGCCTACTCCTGGCAGCTTCTGGAAACAAAGCAGCGCTTTATCGCGGACCTTTTGTCCGGGTCTTTGACTGACCGCAGCGGAACGGACATAGAAGACACTGTGCTGGATTATGCGGAAGTCAAGGCCCTTGCTGTCGGCAATCCGTTGATAAAAGAGCGGGTCGAAGCTGCCAATGAACTTACGCGCTATATGACACTGCAGAGAAAGCTTGTTGAATCAAGGCTGCAGCTTGAACAGGAATTGCTCGAACTGCCGGGCAGAATTCAAAACCAGGATCTTCTGATTGAACAATGCCGGGAGGATGCTGCGTTTTACAAGGATTGGAAAAAAGCAAACCCGCCAATTGAAGAAAACAGTGTGAAAAAAGAAGCGGCAGAAAGACGCAGACGGCTTCGGGAATATATCGGATCATCTGTACGAAAAAACATTCTGGAGACAAAGGAACGGACGCTGATGCCGTACCGAGGATTTGATATTATCCTGCCTTCAAGAATGACTCCAGAGAAGCCTTATATCTGGTTGAAAAAGACCGGGAAATACTACGTTGAACTCGGGGATACCGATATCGGAAATCTGATAAGAATCGATAATTATCTGGATAATCTTGAAAATCGTCTGGGCGAACTGGTGAATGGTCTTGAAAAACTGAAAATGAAAGAACAGGACATTAAAGCAGAACTGAGCAAGGACGAGAGTTTTGCAGATCAGATAGAGGCCTGCAGAAAGAGAATCGACGATTTGGATAAAAAACTGGGGGTTGAGAAAAATGAGTGATGTCAAGGTAAGCAACATTCCTTCCATGGCAGTAGGAAAACTGGTTGAAAAACTGGGTTATGCATACAGCACAGTGATCAACAACTGCCTGCCGGTAAAAACGATGCCTTCGGTTATGCTGTGGGGACCTCCTGGCATAGGCAAATCACAGGCTGTAAGACAGATTGCCGCGGAGATAACCAGGAATACAAAAAAGGAAGTCCGGGTAACGGATGTCCGTCTGCTTTTGTTCAATCCGATCGACCTGCGCGGAATTCCGACTTCAAATGCGGATAAGACGCTTGCTGTCTGGCTGAAACCGCAGATTTTTCAGATGGATCCTTCTGACAGCATCGTAAACATTCTGTTTCTGGATGAAATATCCGCCGCCCCGCAGTCTGTCCAGGCAGCTGCGTACCAGATCACACTTGATCGTGTTATCGGAGAGCACAGGCTGCCTGATAACTGTATTGTGATCGCGGCCGGAAACCGGACAACAGATAAATCGGTAGCCTTCAAGATGCCGAAAGCACTGGCAAACCGGTTGATGCATATCGAAGTGGTGGGTAGCTTTAACTCATGGAAGGAATGGGCCATCTCTTCCGGTGTTAACAGCAAGGTGATAGGGTTTCTGTCATTCAGACAAAAGCATCTTATGGGATTTGATTCCGGCAGCGATGATCTTGCCTTTCCAACGCCGAGAGCTTGGGAAATGGTCAGCAGCATTCTTAACGGCATCCATGATGATATTGAAGATATGTATTCACTTATCGCGGGCATCGTCGGTTCCGGTGTTGCGGTCGAATTCAGGACCTGGGCAAAAGTGTACAGAAATCTTCCGGCAATAGAGGACATTTTTGACGGAAAAATGCCGGCTCTGCCGCAGAATACGGATGCCATGTACGCGCTGGTCTCTTCCATGACCTGCTATGCCCGTGACCATAAAGATGATCTGTCCCGCATCGCCAATTCGATTTGCTACGCGGACAGGATGCCGCCGGATTTTAGCGTGGTCCTCTTAAAAGATTATATGTACATTGAAAAAGACTATAAGAACAAGTTATTGACGATCCCGGAATTCAATAAATGGATGCAGGGGAAAGGAAGCTTAATGAATGGTTCTGTCAGATGAAAAGAAAAAGGAATACATGAAGCGCCTTCTGATGTCCAGAATGCGCATTCTTATGAACAACGGGTTTTACGGGCTGTTGCTGATACATATGGTTTATTCAATCGACGAGGATTGTGAGACGGCGGCCACGGACGGGAGGAGGATCTTTTTCGGACCGGGATTTCTTGATGAGCTCAGTGATTCAGAGCTCGACTTTATTATGATGCATGAGATCCTGCATGTCGTCCTGCAGCACTGTTTTCGTCAGGGTGAGCGGGATAATGAACAATTTAATATTGCCTGTGATATCGTTGTGAATTCTAATATTCTGCTGTCGAACAATATGGATCAAAGAACGATCACGCTGAGAAAATATGGCGAATCCATGCATCTCGCGCCTGACGGGAAGGAAGGATATGAATATACCGCCGAACAGGTTTATGCAATGCTCCCGCCCCCGCCTTCAAACAGAAAACCAAAGCCAGCGCTGACTGGTACTTTAGGTGGAGATAGTTGTGGCAAGAGTGATCCGGATGACGAGGCGAAAGGGAGCGCACTTGGACGCGCAAAGCAGGAACGGGGAAAGCTTGATGAGTTTCCGGCTGTATGGGACGATCATACCCGATGGGGTATGGAAGAAGAGGATGATGAGTTAAGGGATGTATGGGTAAAACGATTTGAAGACGCCTGCGAAGTAGTCTCGATTCGAGATCCTTCCAACCAAAGAGGTTTGCTGCCGTTGTTCGCCGAGCGAATATTCAAGGATTTGCGTAAGCCGCAGACAGACTGGCGGACAATATTGAATGATTTCGTCCAGGAAGAAATTGTTGATTATTCTTTTACTCCGCCAGACAGGCGCTTTGAAGAGTGCCCGTTCTTTTTGCCGGATTTCAATGATAAGGATGATGTCGTTGAAGACATTCTGTTTATGATAGATACATCGGGAAGTATGTCCGATGATATGATAACGGCTGCTTACTCGGAAATCAAAGGTGCGATCGATCAGTATGACGGGAAGCTGAAAGGCTGGCTGGGCTTTTTCGATGCGGCAATTATTGAGCCAAAACCGTTCGCGTCAGAAGAGGAATTCAAGGTCATCAAACCGGCCGGGGGCGGCGGCACCGATTTTCAGATCATATTTGAATATGTTGCTAAGCACATGCGGGATAAACTCCCTGCAAGCATCATTATTCTTACAGATGGGTATGCGCCGTTCCCCAAAGAAAAGCTTGCAATAGGAATCCCTGTGCTGTGGCTGCTGAATAATGAAATTGTTGAACCGCCTTGGGGTAAGGTGGCAAGGATAACGATATAGAGAAATTGAAGGATTTGATACAGAAACGGCAGAGACGAAGCCTTTTATGTACCAGTTTTGGTTCGTCAATCTCCATATAATCATAATTGGAAAAAAAGAACGTAAAACAAAAATCCGTCGACCCGATGTTTAGAAAAGGTGAACCATATGAAACAGAACTGCTGCTTTAATGATGGGAATACGAACTCCGTGATATGACCGACGGAGACTGGAATAATTACGTCCGGCACGTTGTTGCCGCAAATGAGCTTTATTTTCAATATGGCTGTGAACAGACCGATGAATTGATCGAGTGTATCAGCATGAAGACTCCAGAGGTCGTTTATTACTCCGTATATCTGAAAGCCGAGGACGTTATGGTCGGATATGTTGGGATTACTCCCGAGACGGATAACCTGGAATTTCATATCTTTAAGGAATTCAGGCAGAGAGCTTTCGGAACCAAAGCAGTCAAATTGCTAATCGATGCTTATTTTTCCGGCCGGGTCACCGGGCAGCTGGAGAAGGTAATTGAGGCAGAAACGCTTTATGAGAATAAGGCGTCAGTCCGATTGCTTGAAAAAACTGGCTTTGAGAAAGCGGCTATAGGATTCAGCCTGAATTTTCAGGAAAGAGGGAACGATCGCCAGATGACAGCTCTTCGGGTTTACCGGCTAAGGAACAAGATCACGGGAAATATAAGATTTGATGAAGGGGATTACATGTATGCTGTTTTATGAGTTTGAAGGCTTCATTACGGACGAAAAATGGTCGGAGGAAAACAATAACCGCAGGGTGTTCCGCGAAAAATGCAGAAGCATTGCAATGAAAAGCAAGGCGTATAACAGAAAGCTTCAGAAGCAGGGATTCTTTTATGTTTCAACCGCTTCAGAGGACACGGAATCCATAGGCATCATATGCCGGCAGCCGCAATTCGCAGAAGAGCATCTGGCTGAATACGTTGATGCAGTCGGCCTGGAGTTGAAAGATACCTGTCTTGAAGAAACAACATTTAACACTGCCCGAAATATGCTCCAGTGTTCCTGCCGAAATGATTTTATAGACGACGATGATGATATTTTAGAACAGTTCGATCTGGACAAACTGGATCGCAGGTTTGGAAGGAATGTAGATTACTGCGAATATATGATCGACGAGGCAGACCGGGAAAATATATATAACGAATCTAAGCGTTTTCTTACAAGCGGCACGTTCATTCCTGAACTTGATCGTATTTATGCAGGGAGCAGAACAAATAAATTTCACGGACATCCGGTTCATTATATGATTCAGACCGACGATGATGACACGCGGATCGAAATCAGCAAGATGCTTTTTCAGGCGCTGTATGAGAATAATCGGCTCCAGAGCCGGCGGTTCAGCTATGTGGATTTCAGACCGGGAGAACATTTTTCATCTTCTGTTTATGATGCCCTGTATAAAAGCAGTGCCGGCAGCGCCTTGGTCGTGAACTATCTTGCGGGAGATGATACGGAAGACAATTATGCTTCCGGCAGCAGGGAAACCATTGAAATACTCTGCAAGACGATGATGAGATATCAGAACAAGGTGCTGACAGTGTTCTGTTTTCCCCGTGAGTGTTCAAAATCCAAGGAGCTCTTTTATGAAAACCTCGGCGGGGCAAGCTTTGTGGAATTGAAAGAGGAATTTGTTTCCGGGGGCCGGGCAAAGGAATTCCTGAAAATGCTGGCAGCGGATCATGAAGTTTCCACGGATGATACCCTCTTCGCAGGCTTGGAGGAAGGAAAAGAATATCTGGCACCGGATCTTCGCAAGATTTTCGACGAATGGTTCTGCAGCGAGTTAAAGAATGAAATTTATCCTCAGTACAAAGACATTACCGCTGCGAGACAGGAAGTCATTAAGGCTGCTCCCAGAGGTTCGGCTTATGATGAACTGATGGAAATGATCGGTCTTGATGAGGCTAAGAACATTATTATCCGGGCACTGAATTATTATAAGGCTCAAAAAATATTTGCGGAAAAGGGGATGAAGGCGGACCGACCTGCCATGCATATGGTTTTTACCGGAAATCCCGGAACAGCAAAGACCAGCACTGCAAGGCTGTTTGCCAGGATCATGAAAGAAAACGATCTGCTGTCTAAAGGTGAACTGATAGAGGTGGGCCGAGGAGATCTTGTCGGAAAATATGTCGGATGGACAGCGCCGGCCATTCAGAAAAAGTTTCGTGAAGCACAGGGAAGCGTTCTCTTTATTGATGAAGCTTATTCCCTGGTAGATGACAGGGACGGATCTTTCGGCGATGAAGCAATCAACACGATCGTTCAGGAAATGGAAAACCACCGGGATGATGTTGTGGTGATATTTGCAGGTTACCCGGATAAAATGGAGCATTTTCTTCAGAAAAACCCAGGGCTCCGCTCTCGTATCGCATATCACGTTCCTTTTGCGGATTACAACACGTCGGAGCTCTGCGGAATTGCGAATCTGTTGGCAAAGCGGAAAGGTATTACTCTAAGCGAAGAGGCATGCGTCAGACTGAAAGGCATCTTCGAGACTGCCCGGGGAGAAAGTAATTTCGGCAACGGCAGGTATGTCCGGAATGTGCTTGAAAAAGCAAAAATGGCACAGGCAACAAGACTTTTGGCAATGGACTACGATGAAGTAAACACGGATGACGTGACCACTATTTGTGGAGAAGATATTGAAGAAATACCCGTATGCCAAAAAACAAAAACAAGAAAGATCGGTTTTTGTGTTGCTTAAAAAGGCCGGCAAGGTCTCGATAGTGATGGACTATGTAATCAGATACAAAGGGGATGTGTTTTGCATTTGCAAAAGATAGTGATCGATAATTTTGAAGGTATTGATCACTTTGAAGCAAATTTCGATAAAACGCTGGTTCGGTTGGACAGCAAATACGCATATTCGGTATTAAAAGCCATAGGGGTTGCTGCAAAGAATCTTACACTGGCAAACATGGGCGGGATTCCGAAGATATGCGAAGATACATATCTCTGCGTCGAAATAATAGAACAAAGAGCAGTCTCTGTCACTGCAAAAGGGAATATGAATGGAACAATCACGCATATTGCGACCGGATACAAAGAGGACTTTTTTGAAAGCATACAGCAAAGTCCGGAACAAAGTCGGAATTCCTGCTTTTTCGGGAACGAGTCAGAGCAGTATGCCAAAAGACTGCAGCAATACAAAGATGCGGACAAGTATTTCGGGGAAAAAGGATTCTCCAACATGACGAACGGGATCGGTATGACACGGACATTCCGGCAATGCCTGAACAGATATATTCGGGATTTTGAGCCGGAGAAACTCCTTCCCGATAAAGATCGTTTCATTGTCATAGATTCAAAGGGTGAGTTCTCATTAAAGCAGGAAATGGTACTGCCCCATTTTCGCATAGGGGAAACAGAAAAAAAGACTTTGGAATTATACAGTTTTTTGTTTGTGAACGAGTTCTGGAAAGAAGTTGAAACAATAAGGAACCTCAACCATGAAGATTGGCCGCTGTTTATTGCGGGAACGGATAAAGAGTTGATTTCATCGGATGTCATGAAGGCGTTTATGAACAGGGCCGTGAAACTCAACAGACAAATATTTTGGGCTTCATAGACAGTAACACTATCTGGTTTTGTAATAAATTAGACTTTTCAGAGGTGTAGCAATGGACTATGCGATTAAGCAAGCTGAATTGACAGATACCACTTTTACAAGAGAACTTCTGGATGAAGCTGTTTTCTTTCAATTTGCGAAAATTGGAGCGATGGGAGAAGGAGGAGGCATTTATTTCGTCACGAAACAAGGAAAAATTTATCATGCAAACTATTATACTGGAGATCTAAAATGGGAAACGATTCAAAGAGCTTTTCCAGCAATTGACAGATGTACTTTTACGCTGACTGGCGTAGGCTCTAAAGTTCCAGACGGTTGGGAATATGTCAATCTTGGAGCGGGCAATCATTTAATAGTTAAGCGAGATTTCAATGATTTGTTCGCAACGCTTATTCAAGATTATGATTCGCCGGGAGCTGTCTATCAAAATTGGCTACGGCACGCAGTATCCGCGACAAGAATAAAAAAGATGTTTGCAAATAAAGATTTGCTCATACAAGTATGTGATCGAACTATGCTGGAATTATTCTCTTTATTTCCGTTTGAAAAGAAAACAGCCGTTATCAGTATATGTGATTCGGATGCACCGGAAGTCGAGCTTCTGCACCAGCCGGATTTCTTTTTAAGTCTTGTTTTTGATGATGCGTATTCTCTTTATGACTATGAAGCGGATGATGATACGATTTTTGTTTCGTTTTCGGAGAGGCAGGCAAAGGAAATAGCAAGCTTTGTAATTCAGCATAAAGATGAAGTCAGCACGATCATATGTCAGTG
>CADBRG010000304.1 GCA_902797015.1 uncultured Lachnospiraceae bacterium | reverse complement strand
CACTCATCCAGAAGCTTGGTCTCAGCTTCGATTGCCTCAAGGAAGCTGGAACGAGCTGCCCATGCATCTCTGATTTTCGGCGGTGTATCAGCAAGCAGAACATCCAGTGCGCCCTCTTCCAGAACGATCTCACAAGCTTTTTCTACGATTTCCATCAGCTGATCTTCATTATCACCGTCAAATGTTACGAGCAGATATGCGCCTACATCTACGCCATCCATCTCTTTCGGGAATACGGAACGGCCGATATAACGCTCACTTGAAAGAACGATCTCACGCTCCATAAACTCGAGTGCCTGCGGATTCAGGTTTGCTTTCTTTAAGATCGGAACTGTAGAAATTGCGGTCTCAAGATCTTCAAACGGAATGATCAGGCTGATAACCTTCTGCGGAGCCGGGATGATCTTTAATGTCAGCTCTGTGATGATACCAAGTGTACCTTCACTACCGATCATCAGGTTCAGAAGACTGTAACCGGAACTTGTCTTGCTTACAGAAGCACCAAAGCTTGTAACTTCACCACTCGGAAGGACAACCTTCATTGCTTTTACATAATCACGGGTTGAGCCGTATTTAACAGCACGCATACCACCTGCGTTTGTGGAAACGTTACCACCAACGGTAGCAAGCTTTTCGCCCGGATCTGGCGGATACAGATAGCCCTGTTTTGAACAGTCATCTGCAAGATCCTGCAGAAGAACGCCCGGCTGGATCGTTACGCTGAAGTTTTCCAGATCATAATCAAGGATCTTGTTCATTTTCTGTGTATCGATAACCACGCCGCCTGCGATCGGCACGCAGCCACCTACCAGACCTGTACCTGCACCACGCGGTGTAACAGGAATAAGATTGTCATTGCAGATCTTCATAACTGCAGCGATCTCTTCTGTGGATGTTGCAACAAGCAGTGCATCTGGCATACGCTTGCCATAGATCGGCATTTCGTCTCTTGCATAATCTTCGTTGATGTCTTCACCTGTGAAGATATGTCCCGGTGCAGCAGCTTTGAGCTGTTCAATCAATTCCGGTGTAAGTGTGTTATAAGTTGCCATAGTTTCCTCCTTTTATTTTGTTACCTGTCTGCATGAACCACAAACATTTAAATTACATTATACTTGAGAGTCTGGAGTGACTCACTCTAACGGTACCGGATCGCCCACTATCATCATACAGATCAGTGTGACGACAACTACCAGGATACAGAAGATAACCATCGGTGCCGCATTCGTGCGGATGATCTTACCTTCGTTTCCGTTGGTACCTGTTGTTGCACAGGCAGCTACTACGTTGTTTACGCATACCATGTTACCGATCGCGCCACCCATGTTCTGCAGTGCTACGATAAAGACGGTCGGGATACCAACCAGTGTAGCGGTCTCAAACTGCAGGGATGAGAACAGCGTATTCGATACGGTGTTCGAACCTGACATGAACGATCCGAGTACACCGATAAACGGGGCGATGACAATGTATGCCTTTCCTGCGATCGCGGCGAGTGCCTTCGCCATAACCAGAAGCATGGAGTCTTTTACAGCATCTGCTACTGTAGTTAATGTCGCAGAATCAATATTGGTATAACGGAAGATGTTAACCAGTGCTACACCAAAGAGCAATGCGATCGCTGCGCCGGTGATCTGTTTAAATGTGTCACCGAAAGCACCCTTGATGGATTCGCCCTTCATACCATGGATTGCAAATGTGATGATCGCTACGATGATAAAGACTACACCCGGTGACCAGGCAATCGCCCAGTTCCAGTTCTGTCCGAGGATCACACCACTCTCGCCTGTACCAACGGTAAATGTCTTAAGCTTATCTGCCCAGTTGGAAATACCTGCATTGGATGCCATTCTCTGGCTGACACGTGTTACAACAAGGATGATCGCGATGATAAAGTACGGGATCCAAGCCTTGATCAGAGACATATTGGAAGTCTTCGGTTCCGGAACCTCTGTTGTGCTGAGCCATGACTTATCCCAGTTTGCACTGTCTCCGAATGTCCAGGTCTTTTTCGGAACCAGGAATCCTTTTTTCGTCGTAAACATTGTGATAAACAGTGTAATAACTGCGGCAAGCAGAGATGTCAGCTCCGGTCCGATGAATGTTGCGATGATCAGATAGATCACGTCAAAAACGATACCTACAAAAAGAATGAACGGAATAACGGGTACTACATCTGAAAACTTCTTTTCCGGTCCAAACATTTTACACATGATCGCGATACCGATGATCATGATCACAAATGCGCCGACTGCCATCGGTATTGCAGTCCACTGTGTCAGTGCAAGACGCCATACGTTCGGATCCGGCAAAGCTGTAAGGGAGTCCTGTACAGTTGTGAAAGCAGTGTTTGTAGGTGTACCAACAGCACCGTACGGAACCGGTACTGAGTTAAAGATCAGCGCTACAACTGCTGCAGCCAGCGGCGGGAAGCCGACACTGATCATAAGCGGAGCTGCAAGAGCTGCCGGCGTACCGAATCCTGCCGCACCCTCGATAAATGCTCCAAAGATAAAACCAATGATGATTGCCTGAAGACGCGCATCCGGTGTGATTCCGTTAAACATACGGTTAATGGAATCCATCGCACCTGATCTCTTAAGTGTATTCATGATCAGGATCGCGCCGAAAATGATTACCAGTACTTCAAACGCACTTAAGAAACCGGTAATCGTGAATGCAATGGCATTTACGACCTTCATGTGCCATAATGTCACACCAAAGATCAGCGCAAGCAACCACGCAAGAGGTAATGCCCTCTTAGCAGGCCAGTTGAATGCAACCATCAAAACTACAGTTACAATGATTGGTATAAAAGCAATTATTGCATACATACCGTAACCTCCCTTTCCCCAAAATTGGTAGTACCACTTTGTATAAAAAATAATACGCTTCGACCTGTTAGAAGTCAAGGTGTATTATTAAAATTGATGCTTTTGCACGGAATGCAAATTCCATTTTTGTGCTATTTGTATATGTATCAACCATTCTTGTATTGTTCGATGTATCCAAAGTGTGTTTCCAGTCCCAGAATCCCTTTTTCAAGGTCACCTTTCGCTACTGCTTCTGCCAGCATTCTGTGCGTATTCTCCAGCATATTCTGGCTTTGCATGCCGATAATGATATTCAGCCGCATTGATTTGATATAACGGTCCATCAGGTTGGCCAGCGCTTCATAATTTGTGATCAGAAAATCATTATGTGACGCCTCTACAAGGATCTTATGAATCGCCTTATCAAACACGACCCGCTCTTCTTCTGTCTCTGCCTCTTCCAATCCTTTTAACTGCTCCATGATCATCTTTTTCTGCTCATCGGTCGCACGCTGTACCGCCAGCTTCATGGCATCCCGTTCGATCAACAGACGATATTCCGTAACCTGGTCAAGGCCGATTCCTTTCAACAGATACATAAAGGAAAGCACATCCGTCATTGTTTCATTGAAATTCAGATCGATATAATTACCGGATCCCTGTTGCGAATTCAATACACCAATGTTCTCTAACAGACGCAGCCCTTCTCTTACTGAATTCCGGCTCATGCCAAGATGTTCTGCCAATTCCCGCTCTGCCATCAGCTTATCTCCGGGCTTTAATTTCCCGGCTGTTATTTCATTTTTTACATATTCGACGATTTTTTTGTATGATTTTTCCATAAATGCATTATAACACAGGTTTTTTTTGGTTACAATTCCCAGTTAGTAATAACAACACATAAAAAAAACGGTTTTTGCAGATTACAAAAACCGTTTTCAATATCATGATCATTAAAATGCTCTTATAAATCCTTTTTTGCAGAGGCTTTCTTTAAGAACTTCTCGTTTTCAACGATAAAACGCTGATGCTTTGCTTCTCCGATCAGACCGGCATCATCGTAGACTTTTGCG
This sequence comes from uncultured Lachnospiraceae bacterium, assembly GCA_902797015.1. Lineage (GTDB taxonomy): Bacteria > Bacillota > Clostridia > Lachnospirales > Lachnospiraceae > SY8519. The sequence goes on along the minus strand of CADBRG010000304.1, from coordinate 108 downwards.
ACAAACTCCAGTCTTCTGCGATCAACTTCAACCAGTTCTGTTTCACAACGGACTGTCATGCCGATCGGTGTCGCAGAAACATGGTCCACAACCAGTTTGGTACCAACT
>CADBRG010000303.1 GCA_902797015.1 uncultured Lachnospiraceae bacterium | reverse complement strand
GCTTTTACCTCCAGAACAGGCATTACGTTGTTCATAGCCTCTTCGAAGACTTCAAGAGCCGGTTTGCCAGTCTTTTCTTCGACACGATCGAAAGCCCCGTATACAATCTTCTGAGCGATGCCCTTTTTGCCGTCAAGCATGATGTTGTTGATCAGCTTTGTCACCACTTTGTCATTGTATAAAGGATCTGCCAATACATCTCTTTTCTGATTATGTCCTTTACGTGGCACGTTTACTTCCCTCCTTAATCATTGGATTTTTTCGATTATCTCAACGGTACTCACATGTTTCCTTCTAATGTGTTCGTGCTGGACAATTTCCGTGCGCGGTGCGCGAGGAGCCTGCGGACGCGGTGCGCGCGCGACTCCTATTAAAAAGTAAAAAGAATTCCAACACTTACAATAGTTTTCGTTTGTGAATCTATTGTTGATCTGCAGTCAAATATTATTTGCCTGCTTTCGGCCGTTTCGCGCCGTATTTGGAGCGGGCCTGACGTCTGTTAGCAACGCCTGCCGTATCAAGTGTACCTCTGATGATGTGGTATCTGGTACCCGGAAGGTCTTTTACTCTTCCGCCACGGATCAGAACAACACTATGCTCCTGCAGATTGTGACCTTCGCCCGGAATGTAGCTTGTTACTTCGATTCCGTTAGAAAGACGTACTCTGGCAATCTTACGAAGCGCTGAGTTAGGTTTTTTCGGGGTCGCTGTCTTAACAGCAGTGCAAACGCCACGCTTCTGCGGAGAAGACTGATCTGTAGAACGCTTTCTTAAAGAGTTAAAACCCTTCTGAAGCGCCGGTGCAGTAGACTTCTTTACACTTGTCTGACGACCTTTTCTTACTAACTGGTTAAATGTTGGCATTCAATTCACCTCCTCTTTTTATTTTTGGTTCACTGCCCGATTCCAGAAATTCCGGACAGCAAGGTATGCGCACAAAAATGCACGCTAAAATATTGTAACGAAACAGCAGATCATTGTCAATCATTATTTTGCTGAAATTCCGGCGTTTCAGGCAGGTATTTTACAGCACTTCCCCAATCATGCACCGGCTTTAGGCCGGGCGTTTTTTACGCGCCCGGCGTCTGCCTTTTTTCTTTTTCTCAGAAAGCTTCTTCCAGAGAGCTTCCACCCTGCCGGCCCCGGCCATTCGGCTTTCTGCCTCAGTCATATAAAAATGATAGAACCCCGGCGTCTTTATCCGGCCGCCGTACTGGGTCACGACCCAGAGCCGGCCGATGTGATTTGCAAAAACCACGGCTGACTGTTTCCCGTCTTTGCTGGGAATCCAAAAGGCTTTCACTTCACTGTCCAGGAATTCCGGCGGCAGCGAAGGCTGTATGGTCTTTAAAAAGCAGTGCTCTGCTTTTTCCTCCAGCTCGATCTGGAGCTTTGAACCAAGCAGCATATAAAAATGTTCCATTTGTTTTTCCCGGTATTTCGCCGGGAAGCTGCACCGTTTGAAGTAACTTCCCATCATCATGTAGACGATGTAATCAAGTGCTGTTTTCTGTTCAAATGCATTCAGGATCATATTGGTTTCCTCCTTTTGAAGTAAAATAAAAAGAATCGGTTACATCAGGACGCACTGGTAGTGTCGTCTTGACGTTCCGATTCTTCTGAATTCTCTTCATTCTTCAAAAGAAGTTATGATCCCCTGCTTTAAGGGCACACATATTATATCGAATCTTTATGAGATTGTCCAGATTATATTCACAGCATTCTCCAGCTTTCCTTTCGAAATCCATGTTGTTCTCTGACATCGCGGACCTGTTTTAACATAAACGGGATATCCTCATTCAGGTTCCCTTTTAAAAGCAGATAATTCGATGCGTGGTTTGCACGGAATACCGTCCCCGGAGAATCGACGTTGCTTAGGAAAAGCTCCATCTCATCCATCACTTCTTCCGGGCTCAGCAGCTTAAGCGTTCCGCTGTCGATCTCTTTTTGGATCGGTGCGGCAGGGTCTGTCATCAAAGTAAGAAATCCGACGTAGTCCGGCTGCATCCGGCTGATTGCCTCTGCGCTTTTTAACGCATGCTCTTTCAGGCGCTCTTTGCCGCCCAGTCCGGAAATCAGCGTGACGGATGTCTGGATCCCGGCTGCCTTTAGTCTGCGCACCGCTTTGATGATTGCATCCGCATCCACGCCTTTTTTGATACGACGAAGCACTTCGTCATCGCCTGACTCCAGCCCGATGTAGACCATGTCCAGGCCACTGTCCTTTAGTGCCTTCAATTCCGCATCACTTTTATGCGCCACATCCTTCGGGGCTCCGTAGGATGTGATCCGTTCTGCAGACGGGAACGTCCTGCGAAGCTTCTCTAAGATTTCTTTTAATTGCTCTGTCGGGATGACGAGCGCATCCCCGTCTGCCAGAAAGATCCTGCGCACATGATCTCCCACCTGCGCATAGACGTCCTCTATGTCCGCAAAGATTTCCTCCAGGCCGCGGATACGGAATTTCTTATCCTTATACATCGTACAAAATGTGCACGCATTGTGCGCGCATCCGATCGTCACCTGTAAAATAAAGCTCCGCGCCTCACTCGGCGGGCGATAAACCATTCCTTCGTATTGCAACTTACTTCCTCCCGGTGTCTTATTTTTTCATAAGACATCCCTTTCCAAACTTCACACTCACCGCAGCAGATCAAGACCCCGCACGATCGCCTGCGCGATCTGTTCCTGCATCTCTTCCGAATGATCCGAAGCCTTATCTCCGACCTCCAGATCCACGGACGGTATGGTTGAATATGATGTCTGTGTATAGTCGATGGCCATTCTGCCATCTCCAAAGACAGGAATTCCTTCTTCCCGGAACCCATCGATCAATGTCTCTCCCAATTCTTCGTGCTCCTGCCAGTGCGAGGCAACCGGTTCCATGCTGCGGTAACCGCCTGCATCCGGAACACCGATAAAAAAGACGCCTTTATCACTCGATGTCGAATCATAGTGAAGAGAAATATGATAGTCCGCACAATTATTGGCCAGGACGGCCCTTGCGATATTATCGAGCTGCACATCCTCATCCTCGCGGATCATCAGAACATCATAACCGGAATCAAGCAAAGCATCCTTTAGTAAAAGCGCCAGCGATAATGTCGCCTCTGCCTCCGGTGTCCCGTCATTAAACACCATGCCTGAAGACACTGCCGAGGCCTCCGTTGCGCCTGCCGATGTGCTGCCGCTGACGACCTTGGCAGATCCGTCCGGATGACACTGGGTCTTTACACTTTCCCCGCCATCAGTCCCGTGTCCTGCATTGACTGCGATCACACAGTCTTTCCGTTCTGATGCATCCGAGCGGTAAAGTGTCACACTGTCACTGTGAATTTTAGAATAGTCTGCATATTCCCAGGAGGGATCCCAGGAAATCGTTTCTTCCGCTTCCGGGACAGGCTCCTGTGCAGCCGGCTCCGGTTCAGGCGCCGCTTCCGACACTGCACTGCTCTCCTCAGGGGCAGACACCGTCTCAGGCGGTGCACTGATTTCTTCCGGCACCGGAACAGACTCTGTCTCTGCACTTACCGCTTCCGTCTGCACAACATCTGATACTTCTCCATCCTTCTGCGCAGAACTGCCGCAGGCGCTCATGATAATAGCGCCTGCGACACAAACTCCCAACACTGCTGCCAATCTCTTTTTCTGCATCTAAAACATCCTCTTTTTCCGGTTGCAAAAGACGGTATTATCTTACAGATCTTCTTTTCCGTCTTTTGACATCCTCTTCAATCTCACGCTTCCAGTCTGCGCTGATCGGTCCGGACGCACAACGCATTCTGCCGACCGTTTCCGATACAACTGCGTAATTCAGCTCTGTCCCCACATGATCCGCTTCATAGGTAACCGCACGGTCTGCACCGATCCCGAAGCGGCTCGCCACTTCGATCGCATCCATATTCGCGCCAAGGAACAAGAACTCCCATCCGTATTTCTCTTTTTCTTTTTCTACCATACGACGGACTTTTTCATAGGTATATATTCTGCTGGCATTCTCCATTCCGTCCGTCGTGATCACGAAGATCGTCTTCTCCGGCCGGTCTTCTTCTCTGGCATATTTATGTACGTTTGCGATATGATGGATCGCTCCGCCGACTGCATCCAGCAATGCTGTACAGCCACGCACATAATATTCTTTATCTGTCATCTGTGGCACCCGATCCAACGGTATTCTGTCGTGGATCACATCGATCTTATCATCAAAGAGAACCGTCGACACAAGCACTTCACCCTCTAACGCTCTCTGTTTTGCAAGCATCGAATTATACCCGCCGATCGTATCCGCCTCCAGACCGCACATCGATCCGCTTCTGTCTAAAATCATTACAAGTTCTGTCAGATTCTTTCTCATATCCTTTTCCTCCTGTGTATGTTCAGGCATCCGCCTGAGGTGATGTGTTTCTTTTGTCACTCACATCCTAACAGGAAGAGAAGATAAAACGGTCGCTTGTGAAACGACATTTCAGATCAGTTCATCCGGATCATTTATGTCCTGTTTTACAATGATCCCCATCTCCTGCGCCCGCATCCGGTGGCCATAGGAAAGCCCCTGCGGTGCGACCAGCACTTTCCGGGCGTATTTTCCACCGAATCTCGATGCGACCGTTTCCAGCTCGTACAATGCCATCTGGTTTACGTTTCCGCTTTTGCAGGAAATGAATGTCGGGATAAATCCTTTTAACGTCAGCACATCGATCTCATTATAAACATCTTCACTCGCCTTCTCGTGCAGCCGTCCGTCCCAGTCCAGATGCACCCCTACCATACAGTCATCTGACTCATCCTCTACGGAAAGATAGGTGTGAAGCTCCAGGATGCTGCCTGCCTCCCACAAAACTTCCCGCAGCGTTCTGTTTTTATATATGAAAGAACAAAATCCCTCCTCCGGCTCCGGTTTAAAGAGAATTCCGGCAGCGATGCAATCACCCAGTATCGCATCGAGTTTTTCCGAATTGCGCAGGCCCGCATGGTCTTTTAAAAGCGTGCGCACACTTTCCATGCGCATTCTTACTTCCAGAGCCTCGGAATTTGAGGATCTGCTTAACTTCGGTAAAAACTCAGAAAAAGCATTCCAGACGCTTTCATATTTTTTCGCAATCTTCCAGATATTTCGGATATCATTCCGGAATGCCTCATCAGACAGATCTTTGCTGTCCTTATGCAGCCTGCGATTGATCTCACCACCCTGCATCGCGATAAACTGCTCGAGATTCATCGTGATCGTCTGTCGCCCCACATCACGGCTGATCTGATGCGGATTTTCCGGCGTCAGCTCCAGAAGCCTGTCTTCTTCCACCAGATACTGGTGCAGGGGTGCTTCGAATTCTTTTGCAAGCATCCCGATTGCCACCAGGATCAGGCTCTCACCGCCAGTCAGATCAAAATATAGGGTATTGCCCTGTGCAGATTCTTTTTGGAGTTCCTCTCGCATAACTTTCAGAACATCCTTCAGGCTCGTTTTTGACAGGGCAAAAAAGCTGACTTCTGTGACACCGCACACATCTTTCAGGAACTGTTCTGTCTGCTTTTTCTGTTTTACAATCACATCCTGATAACCGAAAAAGATCACTTTATCCAGGCTAAAGTGAAGGCTGGTGATCATGTTCTCGATTGGTTCGCTGTCTAAAAATTCAATGTTAACGTTCATATGACATCCTCTGTTACAATCATCTCTAAACATTCATATTTTCACATGTTTGCCATGCTTTTTCAAGCATATGACATCCACCCGTGTTCACTTTCTCTTCATTTCTTAAACATATTTTCATCGAACTTTATTCACATATCGTTCACAGTCGGCCTTTAAGATACTCAGCATAGCAAAGCCAATTACGGCCCTTTGGGCAAAACAAAACAATAAAGATTGACATCATTCAGAAGGTCCAATATGCGTTTCAAAAAGTACTTAGCAGTTTTCTTAACCGCAGCAGTTCTCGGAACAGCCGTTATGGCCGGCTGTTCCGCCAATGATACATCCGGCACATCACAGGTCAGTGCGGAAAACCAGGAACGTCCGGAAGGCGGACCACAGGAAGGTCAGGGCGGACCGGGCGGCGCTCCGGGACAGGGCGGTCCGGGCGGCGGCACTTCTGCCGCTGACATCACATACACTGCTACAACAGAATTTACATCCGACACAACCGAGTCCGGCAAAACCTATGCTTCTACCGGAACGGATGAAGAAGCAGTCCTCGTAACAGAAGGTGCCAATGTCACACTTTCTGACTCTACTTTCAGCAGAGATTCCGACGACAGTACAGGCGGCGATAATTCCAGCTTCTATGGTGTCGGCGCAGCCGCGCTTGTCACAGACGGCACGCTGACGATCGATGAAGCGGATATCACGACCAATGCGGCCGGCGGTGCAGGCGTGTTTGCCTATGGCGACGGTGTTGCTTATGTAAACGATGCCTCGATCGATACCACGCAGGGCACCTCAGGCGGTCTCCATGCAGCCGGCGGCGGAACGCTTTATGCATGGAACTGTGATGTCGAGACAGACGGCGGCTCTTCCGCAGCGATCCGAAGCGACCGTGGCGGCGGAACCATGGTGATCGACGGCGGAACCTATACTTCAAACGGATCCGGTTCTCCGGCAGTTTACTGTACGGCAGACATAACGGTCAATGACGCAGATCTTTATGCAACCGCTTCCGAGGGCATCTGCATTGAAGGTCTTAATACCCTTCGCTTATACGATACTGACCTGACCTGCAATATGCCGGATGATTCCCAGAACGATATCACCTGGAGCGTGATCCTCTATCAGAGCATGTCCGGCGATTCCGAAGAAGGCAACAGCACTTTCACAATGCAGGGCGGAAGCATTACCTCAGAAAACGGCGGTCTGTTCTACTCTACGAACACAGAGTCCACCTTCTACCTGAATGATGTAGATATCCAGACTGCAGAAGATGACGCATTCTTCCTCCAGGTTACAGGAAATGCAAACAAGAGAGGCTGGGGAAGCACAGGTGAAAACGGTGCTGACACAAACTTCACTGCAGATTCCCAGGTAATGGAAGGAGATGTGATCTATGATAGTATTAGCAACCTTGATTTTTATATGGAGAATGGCAGCTCGCTTACCGGAGCGTTCATAGATGATGAAACCTGGGCCGGCAACGGCGGAGACGGTGAATGCAATGTCTATATCAGCAGCGATTCTACCTGGATCGTCACCGGCGACAGTACTGTCACCAACCTGTATAACGAAGGAACCATCAAGGATGCTGACGGCAAGACCGTTACGATCAAAGACACTGACGGCAATGTTCTTGTAGAAGGAACTTCCTCTTATACGATTACCGTCACATACTATGACACCACCGCCGACTTCTCAGGTGCAACAGAAGCCAGTGCTTATGAAGCTGTCGATTCCCCGTTTGAATCGTAAATCCCTTTCTCCGGCAATTCAGAAGGCCTTCAAAATAAAAATCCCTGCCCAGATCAATCTGAGCAGGGATTCTTGCTTTCAAGAATTTATTTACTGTCATGTGGCATGTATTTGTACATCACCATTGCCGTACGGTTGATCGGCATCGTCTGCAGCATGATCCGTCCGGGGCCTCTGACGATCGTGTTAAACAGGCCCTCGCCACCGAACACGATGTTTTTTGCGCCTTTTACCATCTGGATGTCAATGGAACAGGTCGCATCCATCATCACAAGATGACCGGTATCGACGATCTTACTGTCACCGGCTTCCAGATAATATTCTTTCACCGAGCCGTCAATCTCGATCAGCACGGTTCCGGTGCCTTCAAATTTCTCCATGATAAAGCCATCGCCGCCGAACAGTCCTGCGCCAAGCTTTTTCTGGAAGAAAACAGACATCTCTACGCCTTCATCACAGCAAAGGAAACTATGCTTCTGCGCAATGATCCCATTGCCCGGTGTCAATTCAAATCCACGGATATCGCCGGGGAAGCTGGAGGCAAAACAGATCTCTCCATCTTTGACCGCCGTATAGCGATTCCGGAACATGCTCTCGCCGGAAAAAGCACGACCGAGCATTTTCCCGACACCGCCGCCCTTTGTCTCCATCTGAATCTCATCATCCATCCAGGACATACCGCCCTTTTCACACCAGATCGTCTCTCCGGCTTTCATGTGAACCAGTGCTGCAGGCAGCGTTCCACCAAAAACTTCGTAATTCATAAATGCCTCCTTTCCCGTTCGTTTCTGTTATCTTTTTTAACCACATTCATTATATCACACTCTATGTATTTATATAAAAAAGCTTCCCTGAAAGTAATGATTCTTTCAGAGAAGCTTTTCAATATTCTTATTCTTCTTTGTCTTCTGATGTTTCTACAATCGCGATCCCAAGCTCTGCCAGCTGTGCAGGATCTACGCCGTTCGGCGCCTCACACATCAAATCTGATGCGTCCTTTACTTTCGGGAATGCGATGACATCACGGATGGATTCCGCATGAACCATATGCATAACCATACGGTCCAGACCATAAGCCAGGCCAGCATGTGGCGGAACACCGTACTGGAATGCCCGAAGCAGGAAACCGAACTGTTCCCATGCACGCTCTTTTGTAAAGCCAAGCACTTCGAACATCTTTTCCTGGATGTCGTTCTGATGGATTCTGACACTGCCGCCGCCAAGCTCGGTACCGTTCAATACGATATCATATGCTTTCGCGCGAACACTGCCCGGATCGGAATCGACATTCGGCCAATCCTCTTCCATCGGCATCGTAAACGGATGATGCATTGCCAGATAACGTCCTTCTTCATCTGACCACTCAAGCAGCGGGAAGTCTGTTACCCAGAGGAACTCATAGCGATCCGGATCCAAGAGATCCAGCTCTTTTGCCATATGCAGACGAAGTGCGCCAAGCACATCCCAAACGACTTTATTCTTATCGGCAGCAAACAGGATCAGATCACCTGTTTTCGCGCCGACTGCCTCGATGAGTTTTGCCATCTCGTCTTCTGTCATGAATTTTGCAAAAGAGGATTTGATCTCACCGTCTGATTTTAACTGAATATAAGCAAGGCCTTTTGCACCGTATCCTTTTGCGAAATCCACGAGCTTGTCGACCTGCTTACGGCCCATGTCACCCTTGCCCGGCACACAGATCGCACGAACGGAACCGCCGTTTTCCAATGCACCTGTAAACACGCCGAAGCCACAGTCTTTTACAATCTCGGAAACATCGCAAAGCTCCATACCGAAACGTACATCCGGTTTGTCAGAACCAAAGCGGTCCATTGCCTCCTGCCACGGCATACGTGTAAACGGAATGGATACTTCTACGCCGATCGCCTCACGGAACACATACTGGATCAGGCGCTCATTGACATCGATCACATCGTCCACGTCAACAAATGCGAGCTCCATATCGGCCTGTGTAAATTCCGGCTGACGGTCTGCACGCAGATCCTCATCACGGAAGCATTTTGTGATCTGGAAATACCGGTCATATCCGGATACCATCAGAAGCTGTTTGAAAAGCTGCGGTGACTGCGGAAGCGCATAAAAGCTTCCCGGATGCACACGGCTCGGTACGAGATAGTCACGTGCGCCTTCCGGTGTGGACTTTGTGAGCATTGGGGTTTCGATCTCAATAAATCCTTCCTTTGCCATGAACTCACGCATCAGATATGCCACCTTGCTACGCAGCATCAGGTTTCTCTGAATGTCCGGACGACGCAGATCCAGGTAACGATGCTTTAAGCGAAGCTCATCCTTGGTCTGGGAATTCTCTTCGATCGGGAACGGCGGTGTCTCGGATTCTGACAGGATCCGAAGGCCGTCTGCCACGATCTCAATATCACCTGTCTTTAAGTTTTCATTCACTGCAGCTGTACGTTTCTGTACCGTACCGGTTACTGCGATGACATATTCGTTTCTCAGTGTGCCGGCCTTTTCAAAGCCTTCTTTTCCGATGATCGTCTCATCAAACATGATCTGCAACAGACCGGAACGGTCACGCAGATCGACAAAGATCAGACTGCCGAGATTTCTTCTTCTCTGTACCCATCCCATGACGGTTACTTTTTCGCCGATGATCTTGTTTGAAACTTCTGTACATCTATGGGATCTGTGCAATCCCTGCATTGATTCTGCCATATATCTCATCCTTTCCGTGTGCGACTAGTTCTTATAAACCTCTACGATATCTTCGTATCCCTGTGCCGCAAGCTGTTCTTTCTGGAACTTCTTATTTTTGTTCATGCGTGTTACAAGAACCTGGTCTCCGGCTGCACGCTCTGCCTGCGCCTTCGTCATGACCTCCTGCAGCTTTTCTGCGGAGTAGCCTTTCTCAAGCAGATATGCACGCTTTGTTCCCTCATTCGGGATCTGGAATCCCTGCTCCGTCAGCAGCAGGATGATGCGCTCAAAACCGATCGAGAATCCACAGGCCGGAACGTCTTTTCCGGTAAAGTTGCCAACCATCTTATCATAACGTCCGCCGCCACCGCAGCTTCCGCCGAATTCCGGGATCGCGATCTCAAAGATCGTTCCGGTATAGTAGGACATGCCACGTACCAGTGTCGGATCAAATACCATCTTAAAGTCTGCTTTTTTCGATGCCTCAACCGTCGCAATGATCTCCTGAAGACTTGCGATCACTTCATCATCGAGATGACCCTCAAGCGCATCCTTCAAAAACTCCAGACCATTTTCTGCGTCTTCAATACCGCTAAAGAGGGAAAGATATTTGGAAACTGCGCTCACGGAATATCCTGCTTCCACCAGCTCATCGGAAACACCGTCTGTTCCGATCTTATCCATCTTATCGAGAATGATAAAGATCGTATCGAAATCCTCTTCCGGGAAGCCGCATGCAGCCGCCATTGCCTTTAAGATCCGGCGCTCATTGATGCGGATCTCAAATCCGGAAAAACCGACCTTGCCAAGCGTCTCTGTTGTCGCAAGGATCAGTTCGATCTCTGCAAGGTTTGTCGGTTCGCCAAGAATATCAATGTCACACTGCATGAACTGACGGAAACGACCGCGCTGCGGTCTGTCCGCACGCCACACATTTCCCATCTGCAGCGCCTTAAACGGAGACGGCAGGTCATTGGCATGGTTTGCGTAATACCGGCAAAGCGGAACCGTCAGATCATAACGCATACCACAGTCGACCACATCACTTTCCTGTGTTGCGGTATCCAGATGCAGCTTCTCGCCACGCTTTAAGATCTTAAAGATCAGCTTCTCATTCTCACCGCCCTGGTTGCTGGAAAGGTTTCCGATGTTTTCCATGCACGGCGTCTCAATCTGTGTAAAGCCATAGGATGCATATGTCTCACGGATCACACCCATTACATATTCCCTGATCCGCATCTCCTCCGGCAGGATATCCTTCATGCCGGTAACCGGCTTCTTTGCAAATGCCATTCTCTCTTCCTCCGTAGTTTCCTTTTCGTCAATGTTGCCTTTATGGTCAGGTTCTGATCCTAGATCAGTCCCAGTTCGTCCATCTTACTGCGCTTTCTTTCTATCATTTCATCTGTCCGTTCCAGATAGTTCGTAATGTCTTTGACATTCTCTACCCGCTCAATCTTCGTATCTAAAACAAACTTCGTGATCGCACCTGCGCCAAGTGCCATTATAGTCTGTTTCTCTTCCATTATCAAGATATTGTACAGGCCTTCACAGCCAGGTCTCGCATAGCCGACATTTTCAAAATTGCCCGCCATATTTTTCTGCCGGTACATATAATACGGGTCGAGCCCCATCTTTTTACAGTACGCTGCTGTCAGTGCGATCGTCTCCCAGGTATTTTCCATATGCATGCCCGAGAAATCTTCCTGCTGCATCTTAAGTCTTGCTGCACGCTTGATCGCAAGAGAATGAATCGTCAGATTGTCCGGTCCGAGCTCCTCGATCTGCTTTAGCGTATCCTCCACGTCAGCGATCGTCTCCTCAGGCAGCCCTACGATCAGATCCATGTTGATGTTTGTAAATCCCATCTCCCTGGCCAGCAAAAAGCTTTCCTTCGTCTGTTCTACGGTATGCCGCCGTCCGATCAGATCGAGCGTCTTTTGCTGCATCGTCTGCGGATTGATCGAGATCCGTGAAATTTGATGCGCACGCAGGACTTCCAGCTTTTCCCTTGTGATCGAATCCGGTCTGCCGCCTTCGACTGTAAATTCATGTACACCGGTAAGATCCAGATGGGTTTCCAGCATCGTCAGAAGGCGATCCATCTGATACGGCAAAAGTGTCGTCGGGGTGCCGCCGCCGATGTAAACCGTGTCCAGATGCCGTTTGCCGGCTTCGCCATTCCCGGTATTTACTATTGCACCATCAAAATGCTCTCCGGTGAAGCGGATCTCTTTTTCAAGCGCATCCAGATATTCGTCAACGCGATCTGCCCACTTTGCCAGCGGATAAGAGGTAAACGAACAGTATGCGCATGTTGTTGGGCAAAACGGAATCCCAACATACAGGCTGTACCCGTTTTTGGCATCCAGCCGGTCCAGTATTTCCCGCTCCTTTTTCGCGACCGTCATACAAAGGTCGATCTTGGGATCCGACGTAAAATATGTCTCTTTCATATGTACCCGGATCTCATCATCGCTATGTCCTTCTTCCATCATCTTCATCGGAATCTTGGCCGGGCGGATTCCTGTGAGGCTTCCCCACGGAAGCTTTTGCCCCGTTGCTTCCTCCAGAAGATGGTACAGACACTGTTTCAGCGCATCCTTTGTTGCCCGACGATCGGAAAATAAAGCGCTTGCTTCTCTGCTTTGCATTTCTGCATTCCCGCATTCAATATCATGCACTTTCTCAAAAGAACAGCGGATGCTGTCTGCACCCGCCACTGTTTCTGATGCTTCTTGAAATGCGATATCGATCTTTGCTGATACATCCTTCCCGGCAATCTGCTCTGTCCGCGGATTTTCCGGCGTCGCGACCACCACATCCTCTGGCGGAAAGAACGCTTTCACCAGCGAATGGATATCATATTCAAAATCATTTCTGTTGTTATTGACAATAATCATATTTTCTTTCTTCGTGTATTTCTTCTATAAAAACGGATTGTACTGACGCTCATAGCCGATCGTCGTCCGTCCCATATGTCCCGGAAGAACCTCTGTGTCCCCGGGAAGATCAAAGAGCTTCTCTCTGATCCCGCGCACCAGATCTGACATGCTGCCCTCCGGAAAATCCGTTCTTCCGACGGATGCCGCAAACAGGGTATCTCCGCTCGCCAGCACTTTGTAGCCGTCAAAATAGTAGCAGCATCCACCCGGCGTATGCCCCGGCGTGAAGAGTACCTTGATCTGAAAACCTGCCAGATCCAGAACGTCTCCATCCTTTACATAATGATCTGCAGAAAACTTCTCTCCGTGCATGGTCCACATACCGGTCAGGTTCAGCATCGGGCTTTCCAGCACACGCTTTTCTGCCTCGTACGCATAAACCGGAATATTAAATTCCCGCTTCAGATCCTCCGCCGCGGCCGCATGATCAAAATGCCCGTGCGTGAGAAGGATGGCCACCGGCTTGTAATTCCCGGCGCGCAGCTTTCCTGCAAGAAAACTTCCCTGTGCGCCCGGATCAATGATCAGAGCCTCTTTTGTCTGCGGATTGATGATGAAATAACAGTTTGTCTGTACTTCCCCAACCGTATATTCTTCGATCAAAATATTTCCTGCCATAGTCCCTCCATTTCCGTGCGCGGTGCGTGTGGCGCTTGCGCCTCGCGGTGCGCGCGCGACTCCTTGTCAAAACACATCAGCCTGTCGAACGCTTGATGTCAAAGATGCCGTCGATCTGCCGGATCTTTTCGATCAGCCGTGCCAGCTCATCCTTTCCTCTTGTCCTGAAGGACAGGGTAAGTGTTGCGACACCTTTTCTGTTGATGCGTGAATTCATCGTGATGATATCGATCTCACGTTCTGTAAATACTTTTGAGATATCCACGAGCAGACCGGTCCTGTTATAACCATGGATGATCAACTCCGCCATGTATCTCTTTTCACTGGTCGCTTCTGCTTCCGCGCCCTGATTCCACTCTGCTTCAATCAGACGTTCTCTGTCCCATTCCGGCATTTTCAGAAGGTTTTCACAGTCTGTCCGGTGAATGGAAACGCCTCGCCCTCTGGTCACGAAGCCGACGATCTCATCTCCCGGTACCGGACTGCAGCATTTTGAAAAATGCACTGCGACATCCGACAAGCCTTTCACAACGATTCCACTGCCGTGCTTTTTCCTCGTCTTAAGATCGCGTTCCTCTTCTTTTGCATTGTTCTGGGCCTTTGCAAGGACAAAATCATCTGTCAGGTCTTTCTTTTTCTGTTCCTGACGCTGCTCTTCCTGCATGCGGTTTACGATCTGCGCCTCTGTCAGACCGCCGTGTCCGACGGCTGCCAGCACAGAATCCCAGTCGCGGAATCCGTATTTTCGCTGTACCTTAACCTGATACTCCGGCTTTCCGATCACCGCCTGATCAATGCCTTTTGTTTTACAATACGCAACCAGGAGATCTTTTCCGCGATGAATGTTTTCTTCCTTAAATTCATTCCGGAACCACTGCTTGATCTTATTTTTTGCCTGGGTGCTCTTGACGATGTTCAGCCAGTCACGGCTCGGTCCTCTGGAGTTCACGGACGTCAGCACCTCGATACGGTCACCGTTCTGGATCACATAATCGATCGGCACGAGCTTGCCGTTTACCTTTGCACCGATCATGCGGTTGCCGACTGCCGTATGAATGCTGTAGGCAAAATCGATCGGTGTCGAGCCCTTCGGAAGGTTCTTGACATCGCCAGTCGGCGTAAAGCAAAATACCATGTCGCCAAACAGATTCAGGTCATCCTTCAGGAGACTGATGAATTCACGGTTGTCAGACATGTCCTGCTGCCATTCCAGGATCTGACGAAGCCAGGTCAGCTTTGCCTCTTCGCCGCCGATACCGTGTCCGTTGGCTTCTTCCTTATATTTCCAGTGCGCAGCGATACCGTATTCACAGGTCCTGTGCATCTCTTCTGTACGGATCTGAACCTCAAACGGCTTTCCATTCGGGCCGATCAGCGTCGTATGAAGCGACTGATACATATTCGGCTTCGGCATGGCGATATAATCCTTAAACCGCCCCGGAACCGGCGTATACTGCTCATGACAGATACCAAGTGCCGCATAGCAATCCTTGATATCCTCTACGATAATACGGATCGCAAACAGATCATAGATCTGATCGATGGTCTTATCCTGGTTGACCATTTTTTTGTAAATGCTGAAGAAATGCTTTGCACGGCCGTAGATCGTCGCCTTGATGCCTGCATCGTGAATATGATCACCCACCTCTGCCACAAGCGTATCGATATAAGCATCCCGCTCGGTCTTCCGCAGTGCGATCTTTTCCACCAGATCATAGTATGCTTCCGGATGCAGATAACGCAATGAAAGGTCCTCGAGTTCAACCTTGATCGCGGAAATACCAAGACGCTGCGCGATCGGCGCATAGATCTCCATCGTCTCGCGCGCCTTTTCCTTCTGCTTTTCCGGCTTCATATACTGAAGCGTGCGCATATTGTGCAGACGGTCCGCCAGCTTGATGATGATCACGCGGATGTCCTTTGCCATCGCAAGGAACATTTTCCGCAGATTTTCCGCCTGTACCTCAATCTTATCCGCGTCATAAGAGAGCTGATTCAGCTTTGTCACGCCATCAACGAGCATCGACACATCTTCACCGAATTCGGCTGCGATCTCTTCGAGCGTCATCACGGTATCTTCTGCCACATCGTGCATCATACCTGCGATGATCGTCTCCTTGTCCATCTCAAGCTCAGCCAGGATGATGGACACCCAAAGCGGATGGATGATATAGGCCTCGCCCGACTTGCGCACCTGACCTTCATGGGCATTCCTTGCTATGCGGTATGCCTTTTTGACCAGCGACAGATCTGCAGACGGATGGTACTTATGAATGGTCTCTTCCAGATCCGCATAAAGCTCCTCAGGCGTCACAAACTCCTTGATCGGACGGATCCGGCTGGATTCGAGCATATTGCTGCCGGCCTGTGATTCGAGCTCCTTTAATGCTTCTGCCTTTATCTCAGTCAAAAATTCGGCATTTGCGTTTTCTTCTTTTTTTTCAATGGTCTTCTCATCAAATGTCATATAATTCTCCCATAAATGAAAAACACAGCTGTCGTGCGCGATACGCGCAACTCTATCGCATCTGCGTTTCTTAAATTTTTATTATAAATATGGAAAGAAAAAAATGCAACCGATTCTATTTCATTCCTGTTGCATTCAAAGCCCTGATTCTGCTAAGATAGCTAAAGAATCAATTTTATCAAAGGAGAATACTATTATGGCACAGAATCCGATCGTAACTATTGAAATGGAAAACGGCGATATCATCAAGGCAGAGCTTTATCCCGATATTGCACCGAACACGGTGAACAACTTTATTTCCCTGGTGAAGAAGGGCTTCTATGACGGACTGATCTTCCACCGGGTGATTCCCGGCTTCATGATCCAGGGCGGCGACCCGAAGGG